>NZ_JBHIRB010000001.1:0-280899 GCF_042196845.1 Bartonella sp. AA9NXGY | reverse complement strand
TCTTCCCATGATCAACGTGACCAATCGTACCAATATTAACATGCGGTTTTGTTCGTTCAAACTTGCTCTTCGCCATTGCTATTAATCTCTTGTTTTATTCCCTATTTTTATTAGCACCTAGGGACAGTTCTGCAAAATTTAAGTCTGACCAGACTGTAAACAGCCCAATCACCACAACTCTTAGACGGAAAACCCCACCAAATTTATAAATGGAATATCCTCCATCATACCTATTTGCCCAATCATTAACAACCATTTGGAGCGGGTAGCGGGAATCGAACCCGCATATTCAGCTTGGAAGGCTGCTGCTCTACCATTGAGCTATACCCGCATGACCCACGTACTAACTCTCCTTCGATGAATGGTGGAGGGGGTTGGATTCGAACCAACGTAGCATACGCAACGGATTTACAGTCCGCCCCCTTTAACCACTCGGGCACCCCTCCATTACACCGATAAAGTCGCGCAATGAGACATCACGACAACCACCTTGAATACCCATTCAATTCAATCTGATTGCGAAGTGGTTATGACGATTACTATTGTATCTGTCAACAGAATAAATACAATTCTGTACAAATTTCCTGCTCATAATTTTAAATCATAGATTTTTTCTCTCTATTTTTCTTATTAATACGTTATAAAGAAGCTATGAAAGAAAAAACATCACAAAATTCTCATTATGCTCGTTTGCGTCGCCGATATCGCGATATAAAAGGCTCTCCTTCTCGATTTTTTACACACCCAAAGAAGAAAGCTGCTTCTTTACAGCAAGAGATCATCCATCTTTATGGCATTCATTCTGTTCAGGCTGCTTTAGAAAACCCAAAAAGAATTTTAAAATGTCTTTACGTTACACAAAATGCCTTAAAACGATTAAATATATCCGAATCAGATTATCCTTGCTCTGTTACATTATGCACCCCCAAATATCTTGATTCGCTTGTTGGAAGTGAGGCTGTTCATCAAGGTATTGTTTTGGAAACTCTCCCCCTCAAACCATGCAAACTGTCGGAACTAACCAATACTGATCTGGTCATTGTCATGGATCAAATTACCGATCCACATAATGTTGGCGCTATTATGCGCTCTGCAGTTGCATTGAAAGCTAAAGCACTTATTACAACTTGCCGTCACTCTCCCCACGAAAGCGGTGTTCTTGCGAAAGCGGCATCTGGAGCTCTGGAAATGATTCATTATATTACCGTACGAAACCTTGCTGAAGCTCTTCAAGAACTTCATCAAACAGGTTTTACAAGCTTTGGTCTCGATTCAGAAGGTGACCAACCTCTAGAAACAGCATTAACAGGGAATAAAATTGCTCTTGTTTTAGGAGCAGAAGGTAAAGGTTTACGTAAAAAAACACGCGAAACCGTTTGCGCTTTAACACGCCTTGACATGCCTGGAAATATTAAATCATTAAATGTTTCAAATGCAGCAACAATAGCTCTTTATGTGGCACATCAATATCTTAGATTCTAGTTTTTAATTTTTTGTGAAACATCAAAAAAACCAACCAACAAAAAACCCGCAAAAAACCCGCCAATATGAGCTTCCCATGCTATTGAGATGCCATTTTCTTCAAACAAAATAGAAGAAATACCTATGATCAAATCAGTCGTCAGCCATACACTCATATAAACAAGAACCCCCTTAGAACACAGAGCTTTTTTGACAGATAATAAAGGTCCTAAAAGTTTTTCGTTCTGCGCATTGACAGCTAGATTACCACTAGGAAAACCGTAACGTGCAATAGCACCCATCATTCCAGATACGGAACCTGACGCCCCAATAAGTGATATGGTACTTTCTTGATGAAATGTAAAATAAGTCAAAACAGAAATAACTGCCGTTAACACCCAAAAAATTAAAAAACGTAAAACACCAAAATGCCTTGCTAAAGGAGAGCCGAAAACCAAAAGCCAAACCATATTAAGAGCAACATGTTTAAAACTACTATGCATAAATGAATAACTCACCATGGTATAACAAAATGCTACAGGATCCCTCTTAAACAATGCTGGTATAAATGAAAAAAGCTCAAGACTTTCAACATAAACATGATGAGAAAAAAAATACTGAGAAATGCAATAAAGACAAAAACAAAATGCTATCAAAACAACTATAATAAATGGAACATTCAATAAGGGTTCTTTAGGTTGTTTTGGCAATCGGGAAACATCATTATGTTGGTGACTAGAAACTTTCATTGTATAAAATCTCGTATTTTTTAGAAAATGGGTTATACTTTATACAAAATAAATATACCATTCCCAGTGATGCAGAATCTTCTCAACGCCTCTTCGAAACCCCTTTTTAAATTTTCAATAGCTCTATATGAAAACACGTGTATTTTATACAAAAGATTTTAAAAAGCATGGATATCAAGAATATGATTTACAAACTTAGTGGTATCCTACTTACTTAAATGTGAAGTTACCATGCAATATACAAGAACTTACGAATAGACAAACTCACTTATGAGGTGGTGTATAATAAAAATATATAAACATTATTTTCTTACTAGAAATATATTGATTATTGCATTTTTTAACCAAGCTATACTTCGATTGATAAACTTTAAAGAATCTTAAATCTCAATTTTTCCATTAATATGGCCTGCATTGCTTCTACGCTTTGAACGAAAAACGACATCTCTATGAGAAAAATACCAATACAGCGTTCTCTAGATATAATAATTAGTGTTTCATGATAAATTACTTACTTGATAATCTGTTTCCCACATACATGCAAAAGCGTCAGTTCATCTCTTTAACAAATATAAACAAGCCTTTCATTTCAACCTTTAACAGATATAATTCAAGAACTGTCTCTTATGAAACACTTAAAAAATATGTTGATTCTAATCATGCATCTTTGAATTTAAACAGTTCATGACGGAATTTTTTATTCCTTTTTTAGACAGTGTTATTGACACATCCGCCACTTGTAACGCGCAAGAGAATAGTTTGGATTATTCAATATAAAAAAAATTAAATGAGGTAATCATAGGAATTTGCTATTAAGTTGTAAAATGATAAAGGACCATTATAAATCAATGTATTATAAATAGATAACACACTAATTATTGAAGAGGAAGATCTTGAGCATTCTGCTTGCAATCCTTTAACCACACATCATAAATAGGATGCTCAACAGCGTTCAAACCAGGACTATCTGCAAACATCCATCCTGTAAAAATACGCCGTATTTTTTTATCTAATGTTACTTCATTGACTTCAACAAAACCAGTTGTACGCGTGGGTTCATCTTTAGAGCTCGTATAACACGCACGTGGTGTTACCTGTAATGCGCCGTACTGATAAATTTTACCAAGAGTAACTTCAAAACGTGTGGTCCGTCCCGTGATTTTGTCAAGACCTGCAAAAACAGCAATTCCATTGCTAATACGCTCAGCCCGCACCCCATTATTTAAGGATAAAAACACTAAAATTTCCATAAAAAAAATATAAAAAAAATGCCTCGCCCCTAACAATAAAAAAAATCTCATCATATCAAAATCAATCGCACCTTAAAAAATAATTCTTTTCATAACATAGAGTCAAATAAGACAAAAATACACACGCACATTAAAACATGTTATTTTTTAGGTGACCACGCATCATAATCTTCATGCACACAAGAACGCTCTCCATTGGAGGTGATAGCCCCCTTTGGTCGATAGTTCTCATTTGTTCCTGTCATATTGGCAACATGTGGCTTTTCCCATTCATAAGGATGATAATCCTCTTGTGTTGGTGGACACTCACAGCGATGATGAATCCAGCCATGCCAACCTGGTGGAATAGTAGAGGCCTCAGAATAGTCTTTATAGATAACCCAACGGTGCGGATAACCATCCTTATGAAGTCCTCCTTCATAATATATATTTCCAAATTGATCTTCCCCTATCTGCTTACCTTTGCGCCATGTGAAAAAACGCGTACCAATGGTATTGCCATTCCACCATGTGAAGATTTGCTTAAAAAAACGAGCCATCTGCTATTCCATTCATTTAGTGCGTTCATGAAATTAATCGTTGGAATAAAATTATTAACGATTGAAATTATCGAAAAAGTTACTAGTAAATTCAACTACAATTCCAATTGATAGGTTAACGTGCTATCCTTTAATTTCAAGAAGATATCATATGTATGGCTTCTTCTCCACCCCATAAAATTTAATCTATGCCAAGTTTCATCTTAACCAATTCATTAACAGCTTGGGGATTTGCCTTACCACCTGTTACTTTCATTACCTGTCCAACAAACCAACCAGCTAAAGCAGGTTTGTGCTTTGCTTGCGCAACTTTATCAGAATTATTGGCAACGATCTCATCAACAGCTCTTTCAATAGCCTTTGTATCCGTTACCTGCTTCATATTTCGTTCTTCTACAATTTGGCGTGCATCTCCCCCCTCATTCCAAATAATCTCAAAAAGATCTTTGGCAATTTTTCCAGAAATAACTCCTTCTTTTATAAGATCAATAATGCTTCCCAATTGATTTGGCGATACTGGTGACTCTTCAATCTCACGATTATCTTTATTTAAAGCCCCTAAAAGGTCGTTAATCACCCAATTGGCAACTATTTTTCCATCACGCCCACGCGCTACCTCTTCAAAATAATCAGCAATAGCCTTTTCTGTCACAAGAATGGAAGCATCATACACTGTCAATCCCATTTCCTTAACAAAACGTGCTTTTATAGCGTCAGGCAACTCTGGTAAGTCTGCTGCCAAAGCATCCACAAATGCTTGATCAAATTCTAACGGTAAAAGATCAGGATCAGGAAAATAACGATAGTCATGCGCTTCTTCCTTTGAGCGCATAGAGCGCGTTTCACCTTTAGCGGCATCAAAAAGCCGAGTCTCTTGATCTATGACGCCTCCATCTTCTAAAATTGCGATCTGACGACGCGCTTCATATTCAATTGCTTGACCAATAAAGCGAATAGAATTCACATTTTTAATTTCACAGCGCGTTCCAAAATTTTCACCAGGACGACGAACAGATACATTGACATCTGCACGCATAGAACCTTCATCCATATTGCCATCGCAAGTGCCCAAATAACGAACAATCGTACGCAATTTTGTCATATAGGCTTTGGCTTCATCTGATGAGCGCATATCAGGCTTGGAAACAATTTCCATAAGAGCAACACCAGAACGATTAAGATCTACAAAAGACATTGTTGGATGTTGATCGTGCATCGATTTTCCAGCATCTTGTTCAAGATGCAACCTCTCAATTCCCACTTCAATATCCTCAAATTGGCCATTCGAATCTGGACCAACAGATATAATAATCTTTCCCTCTCCCACAATCGGATAGCGAAATTGAGAAATCTGATACCCCTGCGGTAAATCTGGATAAAAATAGTTTTTGCGATCAAAAACAGATCTTAAATTAATATGCGCCTTTAATCCTAACCCCGTTCGAACCGCTTGACGAACACATTCTTGATTAAGAACAGGTAACATACCTGGCATGGCTGCATCAATAAGTGATACATGACTGTTCGGCTCTGCACCAAATTTTGTTGATGCTCCTGAAAAAAGTTTTGAATTTGATATGATTTGCGCATGAACTTCCATGCCAATGATGACTTCCCAATCACCTGTAACTCCAGAAATAAAACGCTTAGAATCAGGAGTACGCGTATCAATGATGCTCATTGCCAATCCACTACCAATATTTTAAAATTTACTCATGGCTTATCTAAAACCATTCTCTCAGTGTAACCCCAGGACATAAATCTTACAACACAAGCCCGTTTCTATCGGGCTTGTTCTGTTTGCATAAATATTAAGCTTTTTTAGGAGCCTTTTTCTTAGCTGGTTTTTTCTCTGTAGACGTTTCTTTCACTGCAGACTTTTTCTTTGCCGGCTTTTCTTCAGGGATATCTGATTCGTCATATTCTTTCATCAACTCTTCAACCGTCACTTCTTTATCTGTGACTTTTATCTGTGCTAATAAATGATCAATGACCTTTTCTTCAAAAATCGGAGCACGTAGATTTTCAACAGCTTCCGGAGTCTTACGGAAAAAATCCATAATCTCTTTCTCTTGTCCAGGATACTGGCGAACCTGATCAAAAACTGCTGCTTTTAGCTCATCCTCACTAACTTTAACACCAACCTTCATTCCAATTTCAGAAAGCACCAAACCAAGACGAACACGACGCTGCGCAAGGACACGATATTCCTCCCGTGCCTTTTCTTCTGTAATACCTTCATCTTCAAAACTGCGCCCAGCCTTTTTCAAATCATCATTAACCTGAGCCCATATACTGTTAAACTCAACCTCTAAAAGTTCTTCAGGAATCTCAAAATTATAATCAGCATCTAAAGCATCAAGAATTTGACGCTTAACTTTTTGACGTGTCACTGAACCATATTGGCTTTCAATCTGCCCACGAACGACCTCACGTAAGCGATCTAGAGACTCTAAACCAACTTTTTGCGCTGCTTCATCATCAATTTTTAATTCATCTGGTTTAAAGACAGCTTTGACAGTAATGTCAAACTCTGCTTCCCGTCCCGCCAAATGTGCCGCACTGTAATTATCAGGAAATTTAACAAAAATCGTTTTTACATCCCCAGCTTTCACACCAACCAATTGCTCTTCAAAACCAGGAATAAATTGTTTTGCCCCAAGAATCAGTTGTGCATCACTATCTGCCCCACCTTCAAATGGAACGCCTTCAAGCTTACCTTGATAATCTATAGTAATGCGATCACCTTCTTCAGAATTCCCCTCTTTTAGAGAATAATTACGTGTAGAAGAAAGGACGCGATTGACTTGATCATCAATATCCTGTTCAGGAATAATTGCAATTTCACGGATAACCTTAATATGTTCAAAATCTTTAATGTCAATTTTTGGTAAAACTTCATACTTTAAACTAAAAGTAAAATCAGCTTTGCCATCTAGAATTTTTTCATCTTCATCTATATCAATTTTTGGCTGCATCGCTGCACGTTCATTGCGGTCCGCTAAAATAGAACGGGGTGCATCACTGAGTATCTCATTGAGAATCTCCGCCATAAAGGATTTACCATACATTTTTCGCAAATGCCCACTAGGCACTTTACCGGGACGAAAACCATTAAGCTTGATTTTTCCCTTGGTATCATCCAATCGTTCATTCAACTTTTCTTCTAAATCTTTCGCTGGAACCACGATCTTAATTTCGCGCTTCAGTCCTTCATTAAGCGTCTCGGTAACCTGCATTAAACACCTTCATTTTTCTAAGGAGAGGGATCAACCCACTCTAATAATCATTACATTCTAACACTTCGAGTGTTACATTTACCATGAAGCGGAATTTCAGACACGTAGAAATCCGTAGCACTTAAGGGATTGCTTTGGTGCGGATGGAGGGACTCGAACCCCCACGGTCTCCCGCCAGAACCTAAATCTGGTGCGTCTACCAATTTCGCCACATCCGCTCAAACTTACAAGCTAATAACCTTATACAAGCGGCGTTTCTATACCATTAATTACAGAAAAAAAGCAAACAAATATATTAAAAAAAACAAAATCTATGCTTTTCATACATAACTGCTTACGCTAAAAGTCAATTATGTTAAAGACATTTGATATCCCAATTCATATCATCGGTGGCGGTCTTGCGGGGTGTGAAGCAAGCTGGCAAATCGCTCAGTCAGGAATTTCTGTTGTTTTGCATGAAATGCGACCCGAAAAAAAATCAGATGCCCATAAAACCGATAAATTGGCAGAACTGGTTTGTTCAAATTCGTTTCGTTGCGATGATTCATTAACAAATGCCGTAGGACTTTTACATGCTGAAATGCGATTAGCAAAATCGTTAATTATGAAAGCTGCTGATGCCAACAAAGTTCCCGCAGGTAGTGCTCTTGCTGTTGACCGTGATGGATTTTCAAAAACCGTTACGACAGCACTTGAAAACCACCCTCTTATAACAATCAAACGTGAAGAAATTCAAGAAATTCCTAAAGCTTGGAAACATGTTGTCATTGCAACAGGCCCCCTTACATCGCCTGCACTTGCTCAAAAATTACAAGCAATAACCGGTATAAAAGCTCTTTCTTTTTTTGATGCAATTGCACCTATTATCCATACCGACAGTATTGATATCAACATTTGTTGGTATCAGTCTCGCTATGATAAAATTGGTCCTGAGGGAACAGGAAAAGATTATCTTAATTGTCCCCTCAACAAAGAACAATATGAAACATTCGTTGAAGCGTTAAAAAATGCTGAAAAAACAGAGTTTCGTGACTTTGAAAAAACGCCCTATTTTGATGGATGCCTCCCCATTGAAATTATGGCTGAGCGCGGAATTGAAACGTTAAGACATGGTCCTATGAAACCTATGGGCTTAACTAATGCCCATAACCCTACAGTTAAACCCTATGCTGTCGTTCAATTACGCCAAGATAATAAACTTGGAACGCTTTATAATATGGTCGGCTTTCAGACAAAATTGAAATATGGTGAACAAATTCGCATTTTTAGAATGATTCCCGGTCTTGAAAAAGCAGAGTTTGCGCGTCTTGGTGGTCTTCACCGCAATACCTACCTCAACTCGCCAATTATTCTTGATCAAACCCTTCGTTTAAAACAAAAAAAACAACTACGCTTTGCAGGGCAAATTACCGGATGTGAAGGTTATGTAGAATCAGCGGCAATAGGGCTTCTTGCTGGACGTTTTGCTGCTGCCGAATATCATCATATTTCCCCTGACCTACCCCCACAAACTACAGCATTCGGAGCCCTTTTGAATCATATTACAGGGGGACACATCATAGATGAAAAAGCAGAAACACAATCTTTTCAGCCAATGAATATCAATTTCGGACTCTTTCCGCCTATTGCTTCTATTAAACATTCAGGAAAACGCTTACCAAGTAAAGAAAAAAAATTAGTAAAAAAACAAGCCATAACAGCGAGAGCTCTCAATGATTGTACTCAGTGGTTAGCAAATAAAGAATCAAAGAGCTCCTGTTTATAAAAAACACACGATTCGCCTCTCTCCTACTGAATAGATCTTTATAACTCTCGTGAAAAAATCATTCTAAAGCCTTTTAAAGACTGTCTCCCCCAATCAATAAATACTACCCTACGTTTCATCATTTATTCAATTATGTAGATGCTGTAAAATAACTTTTGGCTATAAAAAAACTTTACCGCTATCAATAATTTAATATGATTTAATGACTAAAAACAAAATAATTATATAAACATATTATGAATAATCAAAATAAATAAATGGAGATACACAAGTAATACTGTACTATCTTTATTAATAGTTTTTATATTACGTAATGTATATTATTTTATAAGAGTAATTTTTCTGTTTTTTAACTTCCTCCCTCAAAATTTGTGATGTTCTCTCATTTTAACTCTTGTATGATGAAGGAAAAATACTCGCTTGCATATCACAAGTGAAATAAAGATATGGAAAAAATATTTGTAGGATAGAGCTGGAGCTATCTCTCCCCTCTCAAATGCCAAGAAAAATCCCAATATTAAAAACCAAATCTGAATATCAAAAGATTTTTTTATTTCAGGATCTTATAATAAATCAATAAAATTATCCTCTTGGTGCGTCACAAGAAAGGTTGGCGTATAAGAGTAAAAGAATAAAACTATCCCTTATGCACTCGTCTCAGATATCTGGGGCTAGTCGCAACATTATAGGAACTGAGAAAATAGATAGCAAGGTGGCACCAACATGCACTTTTATTAAGCGTAAATGGTGATATATAATAACTTTTATGGACTTTACAGAGTTTTCCGCTTCATATTATTTACGGATCTTGTTTTGAAATAAATACCGTAACACTTCAGCGTAATAAAAGTTAATATTACATTTTATAAGCCATACCCGCGCTCAATTAATACAGTACAATATTTCATTGAAAAGACTAAAAACAATATATTTCAGCAATACATGAAAATAAAAAATATCGCAAGGATCTCAAAGTTTTATGTGAAAAACAAGCATAACACATGTGTTAAAAAAACCCGTTTATAAATAAATCGGGTTTTTTTAATGTAGCTTAAATTATTTTTTATTAACTGCTTCTTTAAGGCTTTTTCCTGCAGAAAATTTGGGTACAGAACGTGCTGGAATATCGATTTCAGCACCAGTTGAAGGATTACGCCCCTTTGTTGCAGCACGATGAGAAACTTCAAAAGTGCCAAAACCTGGAAGACGAACATCTCCCCCTGAAGCCAAAGCTTCTGTTACAGAAGCCATAAAAGCATCAACAACAGCACCAGCTTGCGCTTTCGAAACACCTGCCTTTTCAGCAACGGAGCTAACGAATTCACTTTTATTCATAAAATATTTCCTTTCCCTATATTACCTGAACATGACTTAATCATGTTATTGGTCAGTTTATTGAAAAGTACAGCAAACAGAAGTCTTATTTTTATCCAAAACATTGTTTTTTTAGCAATAATCACAGTTATTCACGGAATTTTTCACTTTTTCCAACAAAAAACAGAATAATAACCTCAACAACATCTTCTACCACCTAAAAAATGCCGTTATAAATGAGATAAGTGAATCAGTGCGCAATCTGTATTCCTTCACTATCACTGCTCTCTGACCGGATTGGCACAGCCCCTGTAGAGGGTTCTTTCCATTCAATAGTGTCTGGAAAACGAACCAAAGCGTGTTTCAAAACTTCACTCACATGATTTACCGGAATAATTTCCATATTATTTTTGACATCATCAGGAATATCAACCAAATCTTTTGCATTTTCTTCAGGAATAAGTACTTTTTTTATCCCTCCTCGAAGAGCTGCTAAGAGTTTTTCTTTTAATCCACCAATGGGTAAAACGCGTCCACGTAAAGTAATTTCACCAGTCATTGCAATATCTTTATGCACAGCTACTCCTGTAAGGACCGAAACAATTGCTGTCACCATTGCAATCCCAGCCGATGGGCCATCTTTTGGTGTCGCACCCTCTGGAACATGAACATGGATATCGCGTTTTTCAAAAAGTGGAGGTTCAATACCAAAATCAACAGCACGAGAACGTACATAAGATGCTGCCGCTGAAATGGACTCTTTCATAATATCACGTAAATTTCCAGTTACAGTCATCTTCCCTTTGCCGGGCATCATAACTCCTTCAATAGTCAATAACTCTCCACCGACTTCTGTCCACGCAAGACCTGTTACAACACCAACTTGATTTTCTCCTTCAATCTGATTGTAATGATAACGTTTAATACCCAAGAAATCATGAATATTACTTTCTGTAACTTTTACAGATTTTTGATGTGTTTTGAGAATTTTTGTAACGGATTTGCGGGAAATTTTCATGAGTTCACGTTCAAGGTTACGAACGCCTGCCTCACGTGTATAAAACTGAATAATTGACCTTAGTGCGCCATCAGAAATACTGAGTTCTTTTTTAGATAAACAGTGATCTTTTAGTGCCTTTGGTAAAAGATGCTGTTTAACAATTTCCATTTTCTCACATTCAGTATAACCAGCGATACGAATAATTTCCATACGATCCATTAACGGACCTGGAATATTAAGCGTATTGGCAGTTGTGATAAACATGACATCAGAAAGATCATATTCAACTTCCAAATAGTGATCAATGAATGTACCATTTTGTTCAGGATCAAGAACTTCTAATAAAGCGGATGAAGGATCACCACGAAAATCTTGGCCCATTTTATCAATTTCATCAAGCAAGAAAAGCGGATTAGATTTTTTTGCTTTTTTCATAGACTGGATAATTTTTCCAGGCATCGATCCAATATATGTTCGGCGATGTCCACGAATTTCTGCTTCATCTCGGACACCTCCCAATGAGATACGAACATACTCACGTCCCGTTGCCTTTGCAATAGAGCGCGCTAATGATGTTTTCCCTACACCTGGAGGACCTAATAAACAAATAATGGGACCTTTTATCTTTGACGCGCGACTTTGTACGGCCAAATATTCAATAATTCGCTCCTTAACTTTTTCAAGACCAAAATGTTCATTATTCATGACCTTTTCAGCAAAATCTAAATTGTTTTTAATCTTAGATTTTTTACCCCAAGGCATTGCTAATAACCAATCAAGATAGTTACGTACAACTGTCGCTTCTGCAGACATAGGAGACATATTCCGTAATTTTCTCAATTCTGCTCCAGCTTTTTCCTGTGCTTCCTTGGATAGTTTTGTATTCTTGATACGTTCTTCTAATTCAGAGAGTTCATCTCGGCTATCATCACCTGCTCCTAACTCTTTTTGAATAGCCTTCATCTGCTCATTGAGATAATATTCTCGTTGGTTTTTTTCCATTTGCCGTTTAACATGCGAACGAATACGTTTTTCAACCTGCAAAACAGAAATTTCTCCTTCCATGAAGGACAAAACACGTTCAAGACGGGCCCGCACAGGTAAGAGCTCTAATATTTCCTGTTTTTCTGCCAGTTTAATCATCAAATGAGAAGCAATCGTATCGGCAAGCTTAGAAGGATTATCAAGCTGGCCAATCGCATTCACAACTTCAGGAGAGATTTTTTTATTAAGCTTTACATAGTTTTCAAAATAAGTAATCACTGACCTTGAAAGAGCTTCAATCTCAACATCACTCTCTCTAGGTTCTTCTGTAACAGTTGCAAAAGCCTGATGATAACCTTCACTTAAAGAAAATTGACTAATTTTTGCACGTGCAGTTCCTTCAACCAAAACCTTTACAGTACCATCAGGAAGCTTTAAAAGTTGAAGAATATTAGCAAATGTACCAATATGATAAACATCCTCTGATTTTGGATCGTCATCAGAAGCATTTTTTTGTGTCACCAATAGTATTTGCTTATCAACCGCCATCGTTTCTTCAAGAGCACGAATTGATTTTTCGCGGCCCACAAAAAGTGGAACAATCATATGGGGGAAGACAACAATATCACGAAGAGGTAAAACAGCATAAACCCCATCTCTTACTTCATCTGTCTTTTCATCAATATATTGCATAACTCTCCTTTCTGGAGCCTATGAGCTATCTACAACAATTAGCCCACCTTTAGAAAATCTCAGCTCTTCACTGTACATGAAGTGGTAATTACTCATACATAAATCAAGCATTATAATGATATTATTAGAAACACCTATCAAATACCGTTCACTACCACCTTTTATATTGTGCATCGCACAATGTCATGCTGATACATTTTCTTTATCTTCTGCACGTTCTGAGTAAATATAAAGAGGACGCGCTTTACCATCAACGACATCACTCGAAATAACCACTTTTTGAACGCCTTCAAGAGCCGGTAGCTCAAACATCGTCTCAAGAAGGATCTTCTCCATAATAGAACGTAAACCACGAGCACCAGTTTTACGTTCAATTGCTTTCTTTGCAATAACACGTAAAGCATCTTCATGAAATGCTAACTCAACATTCTCCATTTCAAAAAGACGCTGATATTGCTTTACTAACGCATTTTTAGGTTGGGATAAAATTTGCATGAGGGCGTTAACATCTAAATCCTCTAAGGTAGCGACTATAGGAAGCCGCCCAATAAATTCTGGTATTAAACCAAATTTAATAAGATCTTCAGGCTCTAAATCACGAAAAATTTCACCGACACAACGCTCATCCGGAGCCTTAACAGTCGCAGAAAAACCAATAGAAGTTTTTTCACCACGCCCTGAAATAATCCGTTCTAAACCTGCAAAAGCTCCCCCACAAATGAATAAGATGTTTGTGGTGTCAACCTGAAGAAACTCTTGTTGCGGATGCTTACGTCCACCTTGAGGAGGAACAGAAGCAATCGTTCCTTCCATAATTTTTAATAATGCTTGCTGAACTCCTTCCCCCGAAACATCTCTTGTAATAGAAGGATTGTCTGCTTTACGAGAAATCTTATCAACCTCATCAATATAAACAATACCACGCTGCGCACGTTCAACATTATAATCTGCTGCTTGAAGAAGCTTCAAAATAATATTTTCAACATCTTCTCCCACATAACCCGCTTCAGTCAAAGTGGTCGCATCCGCCATCGTAAAAGGCACATCAATAATACGTGCTAATGTTTGTGCAAGATAAGTTTTACCACAACCCGTTGGACCAACAAGAAGAATATTTGATTTAGCCAACTCAATATCATTGCTTTTAGACTGATGCGCCAACCGTTTATAATGATTATGAACAGCAACAGAAAGAACACGCTTTGCATGCTGCTGACCAATAACATAGTCATCAAGAACTGTTATAATTTCCTGTGGCGTAGGAACACCATCACGCACCTTAACCCCAGAAGACTTATTTTCTTCCCGAATAATATCCATGCAAAGCTCTACACATTCATCACAGATAAATACAGTAGGCCCCGCAATGAGCTTACGCACCTCATGCTGACTCTTGCCGCAGAACGAGCAATAGAGAGTATTTTTTGATTCGTTCCCGCTATTGCTAATTTTGCTCATTTTTCTTTCCTTTCACCACAATATATGAACACTTTGCCTTTTCAAAGGAAGCCTTTCATCATGAAAACTAAAAGACATATAGAAAACCATGCATGTCTCAATACTTTTAGGTGTTTCTCTTATTTTGCGATATTTTTTATAAAACTCTTGATTTAAAGTAGCTGTTTTTTCTATAAAAATTCTTAATCTTTTTCTTCTTTTTCAGTTTCTGCACGGTATTGTATAACATCATCAACTAAGCCAAACGCTTTGGCTTCTTCTGCTGTCATAAAATGATCGCGATCGAGAGTTCTCTCTATAACCTCATAATCTTGACTCGTATGTTGAACATAAATTTCATTTAAACGCCGTTTCATCTTTATAATATCTTGCGCATGTCGCTCAATATCTGAAGCTTGACCTTGAAAACCACCAGATGGTTGATGCACCATAATACGTGCGTTTGGCAATGTAAAACGATGACCTTTTGCTCCAGCCGTTAATAATAAAGACCCCATAGATGCCGCTTGCCCCATGCAAAGCGTAGAAACAGGAGGGCGAATAAACTGCATAGTATCATAAATAGCCATACCAGATGTTACGACACCACCTGGAGAATTAATATAAAGACTAATTTCTTTTTTAGGATTTTCCGCTTCCAAAAAAAGCAATTGTGCACAAACAAGCATTGCCATACCATCTTCAACAGGTCCATTAATAAAAATAATCCGTTCCTTTAAAAGACGGGAAAAAATATCATAGGCCCGTTCACCACGATTTGTTTGTTCAATAACCATAGGAACAAGGCTTAATGCTGTTTTCATTGGATCACTCATATTTTTACTTTCCGTTCATATAACAACCGCTCTTTACACATTCAATGTTTTTGTCCATATGTTAACATTACTCTCTTGTGCAAGCTACAATCAAGAGATTGTATAAGATAGATTAAAATCTCAATAGTTAAAATAGCAATAATAACTCTACCTAAACAAATGATGAACATCCGGAATGCGAGATACCGCCCAATGGTAAAAACTTCCTTCCTGAGGTCTTTTCGTAGTCTTTGTCTTTCTGTGAATATGAAAACCTATCAAGCGTGAATCTGTAAGCGGCTTTACGCCAAAAGCTGGTTCAAAAATACGTTCAGTTTTTCGCCCAGTCCAATAATAAAAAGTTTCCTTTTCCTTTGCTTCATGAAAAAAACCATATCGTTTTGCTAATCGTGAAATACCATCATTGCCAAATATTGTAACGCCAAGATTTCCCGGTAAAATCGGCATGTTTTTCCTCTTTAACCAGAACGGTCTCCAAACACGACGCTTAAACCCAAGCCAATGAGGAATAATTTCTGCACCTGCCCAATAATCCTCAAATATTTTTATAATAGGGTTATTGGGCGGAAAATAAAGTGCAGAAACGCCTACTCTTGTATTATTTTCTCTTGCCAACCAAACCTTATCCGCATCTGGATGAAATTGTTTAACAAGGTAAACATCTGTATCTAACCAAACACCTTGTTGATATTTCATCAGCATAACACGAAAAAAATCCGAGAACTGAACAATTGTACACCCTAGTTTATCATCAGAAAAATCGGGATCAAGGCGATAAATTGCTGAGCGTGGTAAAATTGATTCGGCTTCATACAGCTCAACACCAGCAGGGAGATTATCTATTTTTTTATCATAACTAAAAAGCTTAACGCGCTGTCCAGTTTTAACCATTGAAGACAAACAAAGCCTATCTACCAATCTTAATTGTCCACTATACCAAAAAGTACAAATATCCATAGATAATACATCAAAAATATTCTAAACTTACGCGAAAGAGTTGTTCAACATCACGAACCCTATCAGCAAGAGCAAAAATCACTATTCTATCACCAGACAAAATACGCGTATCTGCCGAAAGCTGTATTATTGTCTTATTGCGATAAATTGCACCAATTCTCAAACCATCTGATAAATTGAGCTCTGATAATGACTTACCAACCAATGAAGATGTTTGCATCACTTCAGCTTCAATAATTTCTGCTCGGCCATTAAAAACTGAATGAACAGAACGAATACGCCCACGGCGCATTTGTTGCAAAATTCTCGATATTGTAACACTATGGGGATTAAGATATGCATCCACACCAACAGCACGACTAAATTCTTGATAGGCAACATTATTAATCAATACCATATTGGCTTTGCAGCCCAATCTTTTAGCAATAATAGCGCTTAAGAGATTAACCTGATCTTGATTGGTCAATGTAATCATTAAATCGGACTGATCAATTCCCGCATCTTGAAGAATCACTGGATCTAACACGTTACCGTATAAAACTGTTGTTTTTTCAAGCTGATCAGCAATTGTGAGGGCTCTTTCTCTATGCGCTTCTATAATCTTCAATTTTAATTTATGAAAACGCTTTTCAATAGCCTGTGCAACATAAAGGCCAATGTGACCACCCCCTGCAATAATCATGCGGTGGGCATCTTGTTCTTTATGACCAAAAAGCCCAACAGCACGACGCATCTGTTCACGAGAAACAACAAGATAGGTTATATCACCAACGCGTAGTTGCGTTTCTGAATGTGCAACCAATAATTCCGCGCCACGTTTAATAGCAGTAACCGTCGTATGAAGATCTGGAAAAAGCTCTGTTAATTGACGCAAAGGTGTATTAATAACGGGACAATCTTCCATGCATTCCAAAGCTAGTGCCACAATATCATCATTACAAAAATAAAGAACATCTATTGCACCAGGTAAAGCAATACGGCGCAAAACCATTTCCCCAACTTCAACTTCTGGCGAAATAACCACATCAATGGGAATATTCTCTCTGGAAAAAAGCGTCTTATAACGTGGTTCTAAATAAGATTGTGAGCGAATACGAGCAATTTTTGTGGGCACATTAAATAATGAATGTGCTACTTGGCAAGCTACCATATTAACTTCATCAAACAAAGTGACAGCAATCAACATATCAGCTTTGTCTGCATCTGCAGCCAAAAGAACTTCAGGCCGTGAACCGTGACCAACAAAACCTCTCACATCCAATGTATCGCGAATCTTTTCAATTAATCTCGTTTCAATATCAATAACAGTAACATCGTGATTTTCAGCAGCAAGACGCTCTGCTATCCCATAACCAACCTGTCCTGCTCCACAAATAATAATACGCATCGCTTTAAGAAACTCCAAGCGCTTTAAGTTTACGGTGCAAAGCTGAACGCTCCATGCCTATAAATTCAGCAGTACGTGATATATTTCCACCCAAACGCCCAATCTGCGCCACTAAATATCTCTTTTCAAATAATTCTCGAGCTTCACGTAACGGCAAATCCATTATACTTTCATCTGAATCCATTTGAAGACGTGGCAAAGAATCACTTACTTCACTGGGAAGAAAGTCCGCTGTTATAGGACCATCACCATCCCGCACAAGAATAAGAAGACGCTCAATATTATTACGTAATTGCCGCACATTACCCGGCCAAGCGTGCGTTTGCAAAATAGCAATCACATCATCACTGATTGCACGCGGTTTAATCCCAACCTGCTGTGATATTGTTTTTACAAAATGATGTACAAGTTCTGGAATATCTTCACGACGCGCTGAAAGGGGCGGAACAACAATAGGAACAACGGAAAGACGGTGAAAAAGATCCTCCCTAAAGCGCCCATCAGAAATAAGGTTTTCAAGATTTTGCGCTGTCGAAGAAATGATACGGACATCCACCTTAACACGTTTTGTGCCGCCAATTCTCTCAAATGTTTGCCCCGTTAAAACCCGAAGAATCTTCCCTTGAGTCTCACGCGGCATATCAGCAATTTCATCAAGATATAAGATACCGCCATGAGCTTCCTCTAAGGCACCAATTTTACGCTCTCTTCCCTCCATTTCGCTGCCAAACAGCTCTATTTCCATTCTTTCCGGAGTAATCGTTGCAGCATTTATTGTAACAAATGGCCCATTCGAACGCGTTGAGAGCGCATGAATAGCTCGTGCAACAGTCTCTTTTCCTGCCCCTGAAGGACCTGTTATCATGATGCGACTATTGGTTGGTGCTACTTTTTCTATGATTTGACGCAAATTTTTTATAACTGTCGATTTTCCGAGCAACTCTAATGTCTCGTTCGAACGCTTTCGCAATTCTAAAAGCTCACGTTTTAAATTTGAATTTTCAAGTGTTCTCTCTGCAACCAATACAAGTCTATCAGCTTTAAAAGGTTTTTCAATGAAATCATATGCCCCTCGCTTTATAGCGGAAACAGCCGTCTCAATATTACCATGACCAGAGATCATAACGACCGGAAGAGCCGGATATTGTGTTTTAATTTCATCAAGCAGTGCTAAACCATCGAGACGACTACCCTGTAGCCAAATATCCAAAAAAATGAGCTTTGGAATACGCTCACTAATTTGAGCCAATGCTTCATCAGAGTTACAAGCAACACGCGTTTCATAACCTTCATCATCTAAAATACCAGCAACAAGCTCACGAATATCTGCTTCATCATCAACAATCAAGATATCTGATACCATACTATTCCCCTATCTTATGATTTATGGCTTGTATAATATTACCCTGCTTACCCCCATCCGCTGGAAATATCAAACGGATCATCGCACCACGACCTTCATAAAAACTCTCCGGTGCATCATGAAGCTCCATGAAACCACCGTGATCTTCAATAACTTTGCGCACAATAGCTAACCCCAGCCCTGTTCCTTTTTCCCGCGTTGTTATATAGGGTTCTAATAACTTTTGTCTTTGCTCTTTAGGAAGTCCTTTCCCGTTATCAACAACATCCACAACCACCCATTCTTCCTGACGATAAGAACGGATAAGAATATGACCGTGAATATTTTCCTCTCGCATAACTGAATCTATGGATTCGCTCGCGTTTTTGATAACATTGCAAAAAGCCTGTACAATGAGACGGTTATCAAATGCACCCATAAGTGGTAGAGTTCCTAAATCTTGCTCAAAATGAATATCATGTCGCGTCACCTCTATCAAGAAACATGCTTCGCGCAACAATTCTCGTATATCTAAAATATGCATTTTGGGTTTGGGCATACGTGCAAAAGAGGAAAACTCATCAACCATACGCCCAATATCTCCAACCTGCCGAATAATTGTGTCAATACACCGCTCAAAGACCTCTCTATCTTGTGTAATAGCTTTGTTATAACGTTTACGAATGCGTTCAGCGGATAACTGAATAGGTGTAAGAGGATTTTTAATTTCGTGTGCAATACGCCGCGCAATATCCGCCCACGCCGCTGTACGTTGCGCTGCAACAAGGTCTGTAATATCATCAATTGTTAGAACCCAAGATTGCCCTTGTCCATCATCCTCCTCCATCGTAACTTGGACATTACAGACACGCTCTTTTCCTGCAACGTTTAAAGTGACCTGCTCACGATGGTTTTTACGATCCAATGAACGCACAAACTGAAAAACCTGCCAAATTTCAGCGCTTAAAGATAAAAGACTTTTTCCAACAACGCGCTCTGAGCGAATATCAAACATCGCTTCAATAGACCGATTGATAATGGTGATATCACCATTATCATCTATACCTGCTACTCCCGCTGTTACACCCGATAACACAGCTTCAGAAAAACGCCGTCTTTCATCAATTTGATCACGCACTGCAATCAATTCATTACGCCGACTTTTCAATTCACTGACCATGTAATTAAAAGTTTTGGATAATTGCCCAATATCTCCATCTTTTGCTCGTACTGGCACGAAAATTTCCATATTTCCAGAAGCAACATCATCGGCAGCACTAATGAGAAGACGAATAGGACGTACTAAGCGATCAGCAACAGCAATAGCAGCCCAAATGGCTGATAAGAATAAACTAAAAAAAAGACACAAATAAAGCATACCAAATGCAATCTGTGTCAGCAGGCGATTCTCATTTAAATCACGATAACGATCTGTATTAACTTCCGTCAAACGCAAAGCAGATAAAACACCTTTATCAACGTCACGCACCAAATATAAAAATGTGTTTGGAATATTGGTAAATTTTAAAATAATACCAAAATAATCATGGACGCCTGGTTGAAAAGAAAAAGGTCTCGCACTAGTTGCACGTTCAATAAGATGAGAAGGAGGAATTGGCAGTTTATCTTCATCACCAAGAGCACTCGATACAAAAATAGCTCCACTAGAACTTAACAAAAATGCACCACGCAAATTGCGTCCTAGAGCATGACGCGTCAATTGCATCCTATATTCAGCTGGATTACGTTCTAAGAGTTTTTTGTTATCAAGTGCAAATGCCATCGCGTAGGATAAATTTTTTAAATTTTGGAGCATTTCATCTGCATAAGCATTTGCTAAATCAATAGAAGAGCCCACAATTTGCCGCGTTGTTGTATCAAACCATCGATCAAGTCCCAAATTTAGTGCTGGACCCGATACAAGAGCTACAGCAACAGCTGGCATTGTCGCAACAAGTGCAAACAATGAAATAAGGCGCACATGAAGACGCGATCCTGCACGCCTTGAACGCCAAGCACGAATGATCGGTATCATCTCATAAAAAACGATGACAATAAGCCCTAAAACCCAAAAACTATTAATTCCTATAAGAATAAGGGTTACTGTTCTACTGGGAACAACAGGAGTTAATCCAATAAGAATAATAAATGAAACAGAGGCCGTAAGTAAAGCCAATACAATAATTGTAATCCCTAAAAAAATATATACCTTACTTAAACGATACAACTCATCGTTATAAGTATTTTTATCTATGTCTTGAAGATTCGTCACAGATGTTATATTCGTCATGAGCTTACATACCCTTATCCCATTATTCTCATATAACCTTTTGTAGCAAAAATTGACAATACTAATACTACATTTAAAATAGGCAAATATAGTCAACGAGAAAAAACTTCTACATTTTGCAAAATATCTTTAAAATAGACTGTGTTCGACGATACTTTACGAAGGAAATGAGATGCGATTAACAAAACAAACAAATTATGCTCTTCGAATGCTTATGTATTGTGCAGATAATCAGGGAACTCTCAGTCGTGTTCCAGAAATTGCTAAAGCATATGCCGTTTCAGAGCTTTTTTTATTTAAAATCCTTCAGCTGCTTGTTCAAGCAGGTTTTATACAAACAGTGCGTGGACGCAATGGTGGAGTTAGATTGGCTAAACCCGCAGCAGAAATTTCAGTCGCGGATGTTGTGAAAGTAACAGAAGACAACTTTTCCCTCGCAGAATGTTTCGATACTGCAGAACCAACTTGCCCCTTGTTTGATTTTTGTGGTTTAAATACCGCACTTCAAAAAGCATTAAATGCTTTTTTTGAGGTGTTATCCGTGATATCCCTTGCTGATCTACAACAACCATCCTTTCAAAATCATTTTAAAATTAATGACAAAAAAGCAAACTAAGATTATAATACAAGGAGATTAAGTATTTCTATTGCAGCAATAATATTAGCCGCTGGACGGGGTGAAAGAGCAGGATCTCCCCATAAAATTCCAAAACAATATCGGCTTCTAGGACAAAAGCCAATTATTTATCATACCGTGCATTGTTTTTTGCAGCATCCAGCTATCACAACAATTATTCTTGTTATTCATCCAGAAGATCGTCAAATCTGTGAACAAGCTATTGACGATTTTAAAGAGCGCCTTATTATCGTTGAAGGAGGCAATACACGTCAAATCTCTACCTTATATGGACTTCAGGCACTCAAAAAAATTGCCCCCCAATATGTGCATATTCATGATGGTGCACGCCCTTTTATCGAAAACAAGCTTCTTAATAATATTCACAACACTATCATGCCTCAAGAAGGTGTTCTTCCTGTTCTGCCCATCTCTGATACCCTTAAACGTATAAATAATCAGCATGTTTTAGAAACAATTCCCCGTACCCATCTTTATAGTGCACAAACTCCACAGTGTTTTCCCTTTGAACATATCTTAGCGGCCCATAAACAAGCAAAACAAGCTTGCAAACAAGAATTCACTGACGATTCTGCAATTGCCGAATGGTTTGGAATTCCTATGCGTACCATTCCTGGGGATCCTAACAACATAAAAATTACATGGCATGAAGATTTTAATACTGCACATTTATATCTCCAAAAGAAAATGCAAATATTTCCTGATATTCGTACCGGCAATGGTTATGATGTTCACTCTTTTGAGGATGGTGATTTTCTTATATTATGTGGTATAAAAATCCCTTTTCATAAAAAATTAAATGGACACTCCGATGCGGATGTTGCTCTTCATGCATTAACAGATGCCCTTCTTGCAACTCAAGGTGCTGGAGATATCGGTACACATTTTCCTCCCTCTGATCCTCAATGGAAAAATGTATCATCAGAAATTTTTCTCCGTCATGCTCTTGATATTATAAAACAAGCAGGTGGTCGTATCGCCAATGTTGATATCACAATTATCGCTGAAAATCCTAAAATTAGTCCATATCGTCATGCCATGACAGAAAATCTTATAACAATACTTGCAATAACACCTGATCGAATCTCTATCAAAGCAACAACAAATGAAAGGCTTGGATTTATTGGTCGTGGTGAGGGAATTGCTGCTCTTGCAACAGTGAGCGTCCTTTATTCAGGAGAAATTCCCCAATGACATATCTTTGTGAAAAACACGCACATGAAGTCCTTAATACCTTTCGCCAAAAAGGTTTGCTGTTAACAACTGTAGAGTCTTGTACAGGGGGACTCATTGCTGCATGCCTCACAAATATAGCAGGATCGTCAGATGTTCTCGATTGTGGATTTGTTGTTTATTCAAATGAATCCAAAACACGCCTTGTTGGCGTTTGTGCTGAACTTATAAGAACCTATGGTGCCGTTTCAAAAGAAGTTGCTCTTGCAATGGCTGAGGGTGGATTAAAACATTCACAAGCTGACATTGCAGTTTCTGTAACAGGAATTGCTGGTCCAGGAGGTGCAAGTCTTGATAAACCTGTAGGACTTGTGCATTGCGCAGTTGCTTACAAAAACCACTCTCCCCTGCACAAAGAAATGCACTTTGCTCATCTTAATCGCAATGCTATCCGCCACGCAACTGTTGAAAATGCTTTTAAAATGATTCTGGAATTGCTTCACTGAATTCCCCATACTAATTTCAAAATTCTTTATTCCCCATCGAGTCTATAATCGTCAACATCTTGAAAAAATTTTATTGTATCACAACTTGAAAATGAAAGATCTGAATAGCGTAAAGTTATCTCACTTCAGTCCTGTGTAGATTGAATTAATCAAATTTATTCACTTGCACGCCACAAGAGAAAAAACTGTATAAATAAAATGATTAAAGAAAGAGACACTTGTACTTCTCTCAAGTGCTAAGAGCTGGCACAACATCTTGAGAGATGGCAAATAAATGATACAGGAGGAATTCTTCATAAGTGTACAGATGTAGATTTTATATACTTTTACGAAAATCTATACTATTTATTATGAGCACTATTATGAAATGGGTATGACGCAAGCAGGTTCTATTTGGGCGTTTTGTTTAACGAGTGTGCATCCATTAAAAAAGAGAGAAACAAAAGCATGAAGCTGTGCATCATCTTCATCATTTAAAATGATATTCCTTCAATATGCTTTTGAAAGCTGAATTAAAAACAAATAGTAAAGATGGAAACCGGTTTTCACCTTCACGCTGTTTAAGCAATAGGTATTGTTAAAAAATAACAGAATAGACTATGTTACCGTAGAGCCATAAATCTGATGCGCACGCTTCTCAAAAGCCTCGGTAAATTTACGAAACGCAATATCAAACATTGAGCCCATGACTAATCCAAGCGTTTTACTTTTAAATTCATAATCAATAAAAAACTCTATATTACATGCATTGGTATTTTCAATATCATGAAAGGCCCAACGATTTTCAAGATATTTGAATGGACCATCAATATATTTAACTTCTATAAGACTTTTTTCCGGCTGAAGAAATACTTGAGTCGTAAAAGTTTCACGAATAATCTTATAGCCAACGGTCATATCCGCAAGAAGCAATATTTTTTTTCCATATTCTTTTCGAGAACGTATTATTAAAGACTCACACATTGGTAAAAATTCAGGATAACGCTCAATATCTGAAACCAGATCAAACATTTCACTGGCACTATGGGTGATCTGCCGATGTATTGTAAAAATCGGCATAATTATCTCTGTAAGGAAAATTTTTCATCACGCGCTTTTTGCAAAATGGCAAAATCATCTCCAGCATGATGAGATGAACGCGTTAGAGGATTGGAGGCCATATGTAAAAATCCTTTTACTTTACCAATCTTGGCAAAAGACTCAAATTCTTCAGGAGGCACAAAACGAACAACTGGATGATGTTTTCGTGTAGGCTGCAAATATTGTCCAATTGTCATAAAGTCAACATCAGCAGCGCGCAAATCATCCATCAATTGCAAAACTTCATTTCGCTCCTCCCCGAGGCCAACCATAATTCCCGATTTTGTAAAAATTGTTGGATCAAGTTCTTTAACACGTTGTAACAAACGAATTGAATGAAAATAACGTGCCCCTGGACGGACCTTCAAATATTTAGAAGGAACTGTTTCTAAGTTATGATTAAAAACATCAGGCTTAGCAGCAACAACAACTTCTAAAGCGCCATCCTTATGACGAAAATCAGGTGTAAGAACTTCAATTGTTGTTTTAGGAGTTTTTTGACGAATCGCATAAATAACTTTTGCAAAATGCTCAGCACCACCATCAGCAAGATCATCACGATCAACAGATGTAATGACAACATGTTTTAATTCCATCCTTGCAACAGCATCAGCGACACGTTCTGGCTCATTATCATCAACGGCAAGTGGAATACCTGTTGCAACGTTACAAAAAGCACAAGCACGCGTACATATTTCACCTAAAATCATAAAGCTAGCATGCCTCTGGCTCCAACATTCGCCAATATTAGGACAACCAGCTTCTTCACATACAGTCACTAGCTTATGCGTACGTACAATACCATGTGTTTCCTTATAAATTGGTGATGTTGGCGCTTTTACACGAATCCAATCTGGCTTTTTTTGAACGCTTGTATCAGGACGATGTGCCTTTTCAGGATGACGCAATCGTCTATTTGCAACTCTATCAACAACCGTAACCATTTAAGCCTTTGCCTTATAAATACGAAGTAACAATCAAAAATATAAAATTTTTCATACAATCCAGTCATCAAGCGTTTAAAACTTGACCATAAGCATCTAATACACTTTCTTTCATCATTTCCGATAAAGTCGGATGTGGAAAGACAGTATGCATTAATTCTTCTTCTGTTGTTTCAAGATTCATAGCAATAACAAAACCCTGTATCAATTCTGTTACCTCAGCCCCTACCATATGGGCCCCGAGAAGCTGTCCTGTTTTTTTATCAAAAATCGTTTTTACTAACCCCTGATCTTCACCCAAAGCAATCGCCTTACCATTCGCAGCAAAAGAATAACGACCAATACGTATATCATAACCTGCTTCTTTTGCTGCCGCTTCTGAAAGCCCTACAGAGGCAACCTGTGGTGTACAATATGTACACCCTGGAATTTTTCTTTTATCAAGTGGATGAGCGCTTTTCAAACCTGCAAGATGCTCAATACATATCACACCTTCTTCTTCTGCTTTATGGGCCAACATAGGTGGGCCTGCTACATCACCAATAGCATAAATACCTTCCACCCCCGTCCAACTCCATTCATCAGTTACAATGCAGCCGCGATCGGTTTTTATTCCCAAAGCTTCTAAACCAAGATTCTCAATATTACCTTGCACCCCAACAGCAGAAATCAACCGGTCAACAGTCATTGACTCTATTTTACCTTGAACATCAATATGTACACTTACAGAATCGGAAGATTTTTCAACCTTTGTTACTTTTGCTTGACGAAGAGTACGTAAACCTTTTTTCTCTAACTGTTTACGAGCAAACGTTGAAATTTCAATATCTTCAGCAGGCATGATATGGGGCATCATTTCAACAACAGTTACTGTCGCCCCCATATCATGATAAAAAGAAGCAAATTCAATGCCAATAGCCCCAGACCCTATAACCAAAAGCGATTTTGGCATTGCTGGCGGTATCATAGCTTCAAAATAAGTCCAAATGAGTTTTCCATCTGGCTCAATACCAGGAAGGACACGAGGACGTGCACCCGTTGCAATAATGATATGCTTTGCTTGATAAGTTCCCTCCCCTAACGTCCCTTTAGGGACTGGATTTTGCGGTTGCATAATCGGTTTGGAGGATGAAGAAACCATAATTTCCGCAGGAAGGCTTCCCTTTGCTTCTTTAGTAAGCTTTGCTTCACCCCAGATAATATCAATTTTGTTTTTTTTCATTAAAAAACCAACACCAGCATTTAAACGTGCTGAAACACCCCGTGAACGTGCCACAACATCTTTGATGTTTGCCTCAATTGAACCATTAATTTTTAATCCATAATTTGTCGCATGTTCAGCAAAATGTTTCATTTCCGCTGAACGTAGAAGGGCCTTTGTTGGAATACATCCCCAATTTAAACAGATCCCTCCCAAATGTTCACGTTCAACAATCGCAGTCTTAAAGCCACATTGTGCTGCACGAATTGCGGTTACATATCCGCCTGGACCTGATCCAATCACAATTACATCATAAAGATTTGCCACAGTAATTCCTCCATGGATATATAAAAAACGGATATGCATTTTTTGAACTTAAGACTGTAAAACAACATGAGAGAATTATCTTATGTCTTTGCTTTAAGCTTCACGTAAATGCTTTACCCAAACCAGAAATAGCAATAACATTGCTCTTTAAACTCTTTAAATTTGTTTCTATTCTCTTAACACGCTTTCTCACAATTTACGTGAAGAACTGTTAAACAGTTCAAACCAACATTGCTAATGGATTTTCAATCATCTTCTTAAAAGTCCGCGCGAGCTCTGCTGCTAAAGCACCATCGACAGCACGATGATCCGCAGAAAGCGTAACTGACATAACTGTCGCAACAACTAATGCACCATTTTTAACAACGGCGCGTTGCTCCCCTGCACCAATCGCAAAAATCGTCGCATGCGGTGGATTAAGAATAGCCGAAAAACTTTTTATACCATACATCCCCATATTTGATACAGCTGTTGTTCCACCCTGATATTCTTCCATTTTTAACTTGCCCTCGCGCGCACGCTTTGCAAAATCCTTCATCTCTTTGGAAATAAGTGATAACGGCTTTTTCTCTGCATGGCGAATAATCGGTGTAATTAATCCATTGGGAATAGAAACAGCAACCCCAACATCACAATGTTTATGATGAAGCATCCCGCCTTCAAGCCAAGAAACATTCGCATCAGGAACCGCTTTCAAAGAAAGTGCGACAGCTTTGATCACCATATCATTAACAGAAAGCTTATAAGTAGGCTGAGTTTCTTCCTGCCCCTTAACCATTGGAGCAGCAGCATTTAGTTGTGTACGCAGTGCTAATAGCGCATCAAGTTCACAATCTACCGTTACATAGAAATGTGGGACTCTCTGTTTTGATTCCACCAAACGTGTCGCGATTGTTTTACGCATATTATTATGGGGAGCGAAGCTATATTCATCCTCTTTGAAGAGTTTCAATATCTGTTTGTCCGAAGCACCTGTAGCTATTAGCTCCCCTATCTGTGATGAATAAGACACTTTAGACATATCGCTGCTCACAGCTTTTTCTACATCGCGCTTAATAATACGGCCATGCGGACCACTTCCAGAAATAAGGGATAAATCAAGACCTGCCTGAGATGCTAATCGCCGCGCTAAGGGAGAGGCAAAAAGACGAGCTTCCTTTTTATCTTGCTGTATTAATTGCCCAGTTGATGATTCATGAGACATTTTTATTCCCTTTGAGTCCGTCTGTTTCAGAGAATCTGTCTGTTTGATGCCCTCTGGTTTTTGTCTTGTAGAAGAAGAGATTTCTTCTGCAACTTTTGCAGCTTCAGCTAAATCTTCACCTTCTTCTGCTAAAACAACAATTAAAGCATTTACTTTAACGCCTTGTGTTCCAGCAGGAACAACAATTTTAGCAACCCTACCTTCATCAACGGCTTCGACTTCCATTGTCGCTTTATCCGTCTCAATTTCAGCAATAACATCACCAGAGGAAACCTTATCTCCCTCCTTAATATTCCATTTTGTTAAATTTCCCTCTTCCATCGTAGGGGAAAGCGCTGGCATTGTAATTTTAATGGGCATTATGCTTTCCTCCGTTATGCTCTGTATGTCACAGCCTTAACGGCCTCAATAATTTCAGCAGTATTAGGCAAAGCCAACTTCTCAAGATTAGCGGCATAAGGCATCGGAACATCTTTGCCAGAAATCGTAGCAATTGGCGCATCAAGATAGTCAAAAGCCTGCTGCATAACACGCGTTGCTATTTCAGTTCCCACAGATGACTGAGGAAATCCCTCTTCAATTGTTACCAAACGACCTGTTTTTTTAACTGACGAAAGAATTGTTGGAAGGTCCATCGGGCGAATGGTTCGTAAATCAATCAATTCAACATCAATACCAAGTTTTTCGATTTCTGGTAACGCTTGAACAGCATAATGCATCCCAATTCCACATGCAACAATCGTCACATCTTGTCCAGACTTATGAATACGCGCCTTACCAATAGGCAAAAGAAAATCATCCAGTTGAGGAACATCAAATTGATGCCCATACAAAATCTCATTTTCAAGGAAAATAACAGGATTATCATCACGAATAGCAGCTTTCAGCAAACCTTTTGCATCTGCAGCACTATAAGGCATGACAACTTTCAGACCTGGTACATGACTATACCATGCAGCATAACATTGAGAATGTTGAGCACCAACACGGGCAGCTGCACCATTGGGACCTCGGAAAACCATAGGAGCGGTCATTTGTCCACCAGACATATAACGTGTTTTGGCTGCTGAGTTAATAATTTGGTCCATCGCCTGCATCGCAAAATTAAAGGTCATAAACTCGACAATAGGACGTAACCCACCAAAAGCAGCCCCAACAGCCAGCCCAGCAAAGCCGTGCTCTGTAATTGGGGTATCAATAACTCGGCGTTCCCCGAACTCTTCCAACAAACCCTGACTAACCTTATAGGCACCTTGATATTGCGCGACCTCTTCCCCCATGAGAAAAACTTTTTCATCACGCCGCATTTCTTCAGCCAAAGCCTGATTAAGCGCTTCACGAACTGTCATTGTAACCATTTGTGTTCCCGCTGGAATATCAAAATTAAGAGATGTATCAAAAGTAGGAGCAGCCTGCGGAACTGACAAAGGTAGAGAAAGAGGAGATTCCTTAGGTTTTTGTGCTGTATCCGTAGGCTGCGAAATATCCTCAGCACGCTCACCTTCTTCTAACAAAATTGCAATAACAGTGTTAACCCTTACGCCTTCTGAACCTTCAGGCACAAAAATTTTACCAAGAGTACCTTCATCAACGGCCTCTACTTCCATTGTAGCCTTATCCGTTTCAATTTCAGCAATAACATCGCCAGAGCTAACCTTATCACCTTCTTTCTTGAGCCATTTAGACAGTTTACCTTCTTCCATAGTTGGTGAAAGCGCCGGCATCAAAATATCAATAGACATACTTGCTTCCCTCGCATCAAACTAAAATATCAGTATAGAGCTCAGAAGCATCTGGCTCTTGATCACTTTGTGCAAAATCTACCGCATCAGCAACAATTGCACGGACCTCTTTCTCAACAGATTTTAAATCGTCTTCGCTCGCCCAATTTTTTTTAAGAATCCGACTTTTTACTTGATCAATCGGATCGTGCTCCTCTTTTATTTTTTGGACTTCTTCCTTGGAACGATATTTTGCTGGATCAGACATGGAATGACCACGATAGCGATAGGTCTGCATATCAAGAATGATCGGTCCTTTACCTGAGCGTGCCCAAGAAATTGCTTCATCAGCAGCTCCTTTTACTGATCGAACATCCATACCGTCAACAACAATACCTGGAATTTCAAAAGAAAGACCGCGTCGGGAAAAATCAGTTTCTGCAGATGCACGTGAAACTGACGTTCCCATAGCATACTGATTGTTTTCAATAATATAAACAACGGGAAGCTTCCAAAGTGAAGCCATATTAAAACTCTCGTAAACCTGCCCCTGATTTGCAGCACCATCACCAAAATAAACCAATGTCACATTATCTTTACCAAGATATTGATTCGAAAATGCCAAACCTGAACCAATGGGAACCTGCGCACCAACAATACCATGTCCTCCATAAAAGTTCTTTTCTTTAGAGAACATATGCATCGAGCCACCTTTCCCTTTGGAAAAGCCACCTTGGCGCCCCGTTAATTCTGCCATGACACCACGCGGACTCATCCCAACCGCTAACATATGTCCATGATCACGGTAAGACGTAATAACCTGATCACCTTCTTTTGCCGCTTTCAATGTTCCTATAACAACGGCTTCCTGACCAATATAAAGGTGACAAAATCCCCCAATAAGCCCCATACCATAAAGTTGTCCTGCTTTTTCTTCAAAACGGCGAATTAAAAGCATTTCACGATAAGCATCAATTTCTTCTTCTTTTGTAAAATCTGCTATTGGTGCTTTCTTTGTGGTGCTTGATAATGCAGTGCGCGCCGCCGACGCAGAATTTTTTTTAAGTCGTTCTGCCATATTAAACTCCCTTTTATGATTATTTAGGAATAACCTTTACGAACAAAAGTTACAAGCCTTATCAATCGGCTTAAACAATATCATTGCTGATTGTTGTTTAAATTAAGCGATTTTTCATTTACCTTTGGTATCATTTCAAGGTATTAAGATTGTCAATTCATTTGGCTTAGAAAAGTTCAAATTCTTTCGGACATACTCATCCAACATATCTTTTTCTATATGCCCATTGCGTAAAAGAGAAATACGCTTTTCCATGAATATCCGCTCAGCTTCTATTTTATGAAGCTCCTTTTCTAATTCGCTAATATGCTGATTAACTTCACTGCGTGAATACAATCCATACTCACCATGATAAATGTGATAACTGAAATAGCTTAAGACTCCCACCGTCATAAGAGGTAGTACAAAGCGTACTTTGATTGATCGACGTTTCTGCTTTGTCCACATAAAATAGCACAGTCTTTACAGCACAAATTTCTTAATAATCAGCCCAACTATGCACGATTTTGATTAATACCTCATTACCAAATCTACACCAAAATAATTTGTTATTTCAATTTATCCCCCCCTTAATACGATCAAAGTAAGCTGAATGCCCCACTTTTTATATTATAAATATTGGATATCCTCTAAGTTGTGATTTTACACCCATCTTTGTCCTTAAAACTTCCTGTTAAAATGACTATAAAATCAATCAATACCCAAGGTGTAATTATCAAAAAAATTCCTATAAGCCCTACCGGCATAAATATTACACTTATTATACTTATTACACTTATTATATTTATAAGAAGCATTGCAATGCCCGTTCCAACTTTACCAACCATAAAACGATGAAGTCCTAGTCCACCTAGAAAAAAACAAACGACCGCTAACGTCACTTTTGATTGCTGTGACTGACCTTCAGTTGAGATAGGGAAAATAGATTTAATGGTATCCCCTTCACACACAAAATCAACGACGTCACCAACTTTCGGCGGCGTTTTTCCTGACCAATCCCAATTCGCAAACTGATAGCGCTTACCATCAGCCCCTGAAATGAAATAATCTCCTTGATCATGACCAATAATCTTACCTTTCATCTTCACCACCTATAAAATTGTTATTCATAAAGAAGCTTTTCTTCTAATATGATAATATGTTGAATAAACCTCACAGCATGAATACAGTCTGTATTCACCGTGATATATGACAATTTAAAAAGCTAAAAATTCCCCAACAACTTAAAATTCCCGCAATTACAAGTGGTAATACAAAGCACGCTGTTCGATTTGCACCTTTGCTTTTTTTCATATGAAATAGTACAGTCTTTTTCAATAGTTTTATTTAAATATTCATAATTTTCTTTAATATTTCACATTTAAAGACATATATTAAAATAATTTACATTATTAAATTAATATATTGACAACATTAAAAGTAAAGAAAGTGCCTCACTCTTTACATTTTATATTATTCTAAAATTTCTACCAATTTATAATTTTATCCCCGTTTTCATCCCTAAAATATCCGGATAAAATAACTATAAAATCAATGAATGACCACGGTATAGTAACTAACAGCCCTATACCTGTTATCGTTATAAGAAGCATTACAATACCCGTTCCAACTTTACCTGCCATAAAGCGATGAATTCCCAACCATCCAAAAAACCAACAAACAAGTGCTATCGCCAATCTTGATTTTTCTGACTGAGTTTTACTCACGAGAGGGAGAACAGATTTAACAACATTATCTTCATATACAAAATCAACGGTATCACCCACTTTTGGTGTTTTTTTTCCTAACCAATCGAAACTTGAAAATTGATAACGCTTACCGTCAGCCCCTGAAACAAAATAATCTCCTTGATCCTGACCAATAATCTTACCTTTCATTCTTGCCCACCTATAAAGCTGCTCCTCATGTGTTATTCATAAAGAGATTATTTCTAATTCGATAATATGCGGATTAACCTCACGGTGTAAATACAATTCGTACTCACCATGATAAACATGAAGTTAAAATAGTTCGGAACTCCCCAATAATCTAATATTTCCCCCTGCTATAAGCAGTAACAAAAAACATGCTTTAGTTGATTTATATCTTTGATTTACCCACATAAAATAGCACAGTCTTTTTCAATACTTTTATTCAACTGTGCATATTTCTCTTAATATCTCACATTAAAGAAATAGAGTACAATAATCTTGCATTATTGCAACTTAATATATTGATCGAAATAAAAAGTAAACTTTATTATTTTCTTTTTATTGTAAATTTTTTACAAATCTGTAATCTGATTCCCATCTTTATCCGTAAATTTTCCAGCAATAATGAGTATAAAATCAACAATCGCCCAAATACCGGTAATCATCAATCCAAACAATGATAAAGATAAAACGAGCATTAAAGTACCCGTCCGAACTCTCCCAACCATAAAGCGATGAACACCAAAGATACCTGCAACCCAACAAAGAAGTGCAAACATTATCTTTGAGTTCTCTGTACCTGATCTCAACAATGGAAAAACAGAACTGACAACACCCCCTTCATAGACAAAATCAACAGTATCACCAATCCTTGGTGGTTTCTTTCCCAACCAATCCCAAGTCGCAAACTGATAACGCTTACCGTCATCACCCGAAACGAGATACATTCCTTGATCTTGAGTAATAATTATACCTCTCATCTTAATCCCTATAAACTTAAATACCTATAAAATTACTGAGTACATGTCTTTGATAAGAAATCTCAATTTCATAATCTAAATAATATCATACTCTCACACTTTGTGCTCACAACTATCAACGATATACATCACCAGCATAACGCGCTTGGGCTCCCAGTATTTCTTCAATACGAATAAGTTGATTGTATTTGGCTAATCTATCCGAACGTGCAAGAGAACCTGTTTTAATTTGTCCACAATTCGTTGCAACTGCAAGATCTGCAATGAAAGAATCCTCTGTTTCGCCTGAACGATGAGATATAATGGCACGATAACCTGCTTTATGTGCTACTTCTACAGCATCAAGTGTTTCACTCAATGTACCAATTTGATTAACTTTTATGAGAATAGAATTGCCTACCCCCATTTTGATACCATCACGCAAACGTGCTGAATTCGTTACAAACAAATCATCGCCAACAAGCTGACATTTTTCTCCAATTGTGTCAGTAAGTAGCTTCCAACCTTCCCAATCATCCTCTGCCATTCCATCTTCAATTGTAATAATAGGATAATTTTTCACAAGCTGCGCTAAATAATCTACCTGCTCTTGGGTGTCTCGGCATTTCCCCTCACCTTTATAAAAATACGAACCATTTTTATAAAATTCGGTTGAAGCACAGTCTAAACCAATGGCAATTTGTTCACCTGGTTTATAACCACATATCATGATAGATTCTATAATAAAATCAATTGCTTGATCAGCACTTTTAAATTGAGGAGCAAAACCACCTTCATCACCAACATTGGTATTATAACCCGCATCTTTTAAACGCTTTTTTAATGCATGGAAAATCTCAGCGCCATAACGGATAGCTTCTTTTACAGTAGGAGCTCCTATAGGGATAATCATAAACTCTTGAAAATCAATCAAATTATCAGCATGAACACCACCATTAATAATATTCATCATGGGGGTTGGAAGAATATGCGCTTGTGTACCACCAATATAACGATACAAAGGTAAATTTAATGAATCCGCAGCTGCTTTTGCAACAGCTAATGAAACACCAAGAAGTGCATTGGCACCAAGACGGGCTTTGTTTGGCGTTCCATCCAAAGCAATCATTGCTTGATCAATAGCAATTTGATTTGTTGCATCCCGCCCACCAAGTTCTTCAAGAATTTCGCCATTAACTGCAGCAACCGCTTTTTCAACACCTTTCCCTTGATAGCGCAAACCACCATCACGAAGCTCTATAGCCTCGTGTGCTCCTGTTGAAGCTCCCGAAGGAACCAGAGCGCGACCAAACGCACCATTTTCCAAATGAACATCAACTTCTACCGTTGGATTACCACGGCTATCAAGAACTTCACGTCCAATGATATCGACAATTATAGTCATATGTGTTTCCTTATCCAATAAAAGTCTCGATTCATTTATAATGCCCTATTAATGAAATATTTTTTCTCTTCTCAACTCAACTTTTTTGACAGATAATCAAATTCCATTAAAGTCTCAAGCAATCTTTGTAAATCATCAACTTTAACCATATTGGGTCCATCAGAAGGTGCATTATCTGGATCTTGATGTGTTTCTAAAAAAATACCAGCTACCCCAACAGAGACAGCTGCACGCGCTAAAATTTCAACAAATTGACGCTGCCCACCAGATGAAGCCCCCTGCCCCCCAGGTTCTTGAACAGAATGCGTTGCATCAAAAATAACAGGAGCACCAAATGAACGTAAAATAGGCAACGAACGCATATCAGAAATAAGTCGGTTGTAACCAAATGACGTGCCTCGCTCACAAAGCATAACATTCGGATTACCACTGTAAACAACCTTTTTTAAAACATTCTCCATATCCCACGGCGCTAAAAACTGACCTTTTTTAATATTAATAACACATTCTGTTTTGGCGGCTGCTACCAAAAGATCTGTTTGACGACATAAAAAAGCCGGTATTTGTAAAATATCAACTGTAGAAGAAACAATTGTACATTGCTCTTCTGTATGCACATCAGTTAATATGGGACAATTAAACTCTTTTTTTAAATCAGAAAAAATGGACATTGCTTTTTCAAGACCAATACCACGTGCCGCCCCCAAAGAGGTTCTGTTGGCTTTATCGTAACTTGATTTATAAACAAACCCGATACCAAGCTGATCGGTAATTGTTTTAATACGACCAGCCATTTCAAAAGCATGATCACGACTTTCCATCTGACACGGCCCTGCAATTAATGAAAGAGGCATTTCATTTGAAAAAATCATATTTCCAACTTTCACACGGGCATTTGGTTTAGTCATTTTATCCCTCAAAAGCAAAGTAACCCAATTTATGCATTAAACTAATCGACTTTGTTCTACAGCAGCTTCAATAAAAGAAGAAAAAAGCGGATGTGGATCAAAAGGACGGGATTTTAATTCTGGATGATATTGAACACCAATAAACCATGGATGATCTACATATTCTATCGTTTCTGGTAAAATACCATCAGGAGACATCCCAGAAAAAATCAAACCACACTGTTCTAACTTATCCTTATAATCAATATTGACCTCATAACGATGACGATGTCGCTCGACAATCTTGGTCACCCCATAAATTTGAGCAATATGACTCTCTTCTTTTAATTCAGCAGCAAAAGCACCAAGGCGCATTGAACCGCCGAGATCACCATTTCTTGTACGTTTTTCAAGAACGTCTCCTTTAAGCCATTCTGTCATTAAACCTACAATTGGATTGTCTGTTTCACAAAACTCACTTGATGAAGCATTCTCAATCTGTGCAATATTGCGCGCAGCTTCTATACAAGCTAATTGCATCCCAAAACAAATCCCTAAAAATGGAACTTTACGCTCTCGCGCAAATTGAATTGCTCGAATCTTCCCTTCTGCCCCTCGTGCCCCAAAAGCACCTGGAACCAAAATTCCATGGGCTTTTTGTAAAGCTGAAACAGAATCTTCTTTTTCAAAAAGCTCCGAATCAATCCACTCAATATTAACCTTCACTCTATTCGCTAAACCACCATGCGCAATCGCTTCAATAAGAGATTTATAAGCATCCTTTAAGCCCGTATATTTTCCCACAACAGCAATCGTAACTTCTCCTTCAGGATGGTGAATACGATGCGTAATATCTTCCCAACGATCCATTTTGGGGGAAGGTGCCGAATCGATTCCAAAAGCGCAAAGAACTTCAGAGTCCAAACCCTCCTTATGGTATGCCATAGGAACATCATAAATTGTTGGCATATCTAATGCCTGAATGACTGCATTGGAGCGAACATTGCAAAAAAGTGATAATTTGCACCGTTCTGTTTCTGGAATAGATCGATCTGCACGTACAAGCAAAATATCAGGAGAAATACCAACTGCTTGCAATTCTTTGACAGAATGTTGTGTTGGTTTCGTTTTTAATTCACCTGCTGAAGGAATATAAGGCATTAATGTGAGATGGACATAAACGACATTTTGTCTCGGTAGCTCATTGCGAAGCTGACGAATCGCTTCTAGAAAAGGCATTGCTTCAATATCACCAACCGTTCCACCTATCTCACACAAAACAAAATCAAATTCTTCATTTCCCATCGTAATGAATCTCTTAATTTCATCTGTAACATGAGGGATAACTTGGACTGTTGCCCCCAAATAATCACCACGCCGCTCTCGTTCAATGATATTGCGATAAATACGCCCTGTTGTAATATTATCTTGGCTATTTGCAGAACGCCCAGTAAAACGCTCATAATGACCAAGATCAAGATCCGTTTCTGCACCATCATCGGTCACAAATACTTCACCATGTTGATAAGGTGACATCGTACCTGGATCAACATTTAAATAAGGATCAAGTTTGCGAAGACGTACGCGATAGCCACGAGCCTGTAATAACGCTGCTAACGCCGCCGCTGCGATGCCTTTTCCAAGGGAAGAAACCACACCACCAGTAATAAAAACATAACGTGCCATGGGCTTATGGTGATAAGCAATTTATAATGATTTTTCCAGCAAAAAATGCAAAAAGAAACAATTTTTCTTCTAAAATAAAAAAGGCGAAAAAAATCACCTTTTTTAAAAAGTCTATGTTTTCTTAAAAAACTATTTTGTACTGTTATCGGGAACTGTATTTTCAAGAACCTGAGGAACTGGACTTTCTGCTTCAGGATTTGTGGACTGTTTCTGTTCCTGCGAAGAATTCGAAGTGCCTCCTAGCTGTTCAAGAATAGAAGGGGAAGACTCACCATCTGACGATGGGACTGATCCTGAGTCTTTATTGGTAGAATTCTGTTCTGAATTAACCGGTATACGCTTTAAGATATCAGAACTAGAATTTGATATATTACTCACCACGGTAAGTCCAATAGACACAACAAAAAAACAACAGGCTAAAATAGCAGTCAAACGTGTTAAAGGGTTTCGAGATCCACGAGTTTTCATCAACCCTGAGCTATTACTCACACCTAACCCACCACCTTCTGAAGGTTGAATTAATATAATACCAACCAAAGTAATCACAATCAAAAAATGAATAACTATAAGTACTGTTTGCATAAACCCTGCTCTTTAAATAACTCTTTAATAGCTATTTACACATAAATAACGCACAATCCAAGGGGAAACTCAAATTTCTCTGCTATAGTTTACGACAAACATCGCAAATAGTTAAAAAATCAATCGCTTTTAAGCTTGCTCCACCTATCAAAGCACCATTAACATGAGCAATGCTTAAAAGCTCAAATGCATTGGATGGTTTTACGGATCCACCATAAAGCAAACGTATCTTATTGCCTTCATCACCAAAACGAGAGCGCACCCTATCACGAATGAAATGATGTACTTTTGCAATATCTTCTGGAGTCGCTGTATTGCCGGTGCCTATCGCCCAAACTGGTTCATAAGCGATAATGGTATTCTCTGCTGTTGCATCATTTGGGAGAGATTCTTCAAGCTGCTGCGTGAGAATATCCAGTACTTTATTATTATTACGCTCCTCCAATGTTTCACCAATACATACAAGAGCCACAAGACCTGCTCGCCACGCAGCTTGCACTTTGGCACAGACAATCGCATCATTTTCCTGGTACACTGTACGACGTTCTGAATGCCCAATAATAACATGACTTGCTCCCGCTTCTTTAAGCATAAAAGCTGAAATATCTCCAGTATAAGGACCATGATCATCAAAGTGACAATTTTGTCCTCCCAAAAGGAGATTTTCACCATTCAGCGTATTAGAAGCACGCGATAAAAGCGTTGCTGGAACACAAATAAGCGCCTCAAAAAGATGACCTAGATCAGAGCTAACGCCTGTAGCAATAGCACGCAACTCTCCAAGCGATTCACTCGTTCCATTCATTTTCCAATTTCCAGCAAGAAAAGGCCGAATATTTGGAGACATATTTTCACCTCAAGAGCTTTTACAATATATTGTTTATCTGTAGTTACCAAATTATAAAATGAAAGCAAGTCTTTAAAGCTTGCATCTTTCATCTCTTTATTGCAAATTCCATTACAGCTTTGATAATAACTCACATTAAAAATGGACTTGAACAATGCTTGACATCATAAGAAATGCTACAAATTCTTGGATTTTTAGAATTTTCCTTGCTATTTTACTCTTATGCTTCATTCTTTTATGGGGGGTACCGCAGTTACACAAAAAAAGTGAAAGAGATCTTATTACTTCTGGAAAGTCCACAGTAACTGTCGATGATTATCGTCTTGCACTCGCCGATCAAAGCGCACGTTTAGCATATGCTGCTCATCTTGGACGAATGTTTACAACAAATGAAATGCAGCAATACCAAATTCCTGCTTTTGTATTTAATCAATTACAACAAAATGTACTGCTTGATGAACAAGCACGTAAAATGAAAATAAGTCTTTCAAAAGATACAATAGCTCATACGATTGGTTCTGATAAAATGTTCCAAGTAAATGGCACTTTTGATAAAAACTTGTTTTATAACTATCTTCAGCATTTACGTATTAGTGAAAGTGCTTTTCTTAATTATTACACCAAACAAGAAAAGCGTAATCAGCTTATTGCTGCTTTACTTTCTGATATGAAGGCACCAAATCTCTTTTATAAAGCACTTGCTCTTTATCAAGGAGAAATGCGTATTGCTGATTATCTCGTTATTGATCTAAAAGAAAAGAAAACAATTGCTGATCCTGATTACGAAACATTACAAAAATGGTTTGAAACACATCAAAGTCAATTTCGTGCTCCAGAATACCGTACTGTCTCTTTGCTATCTATGGAACTTAATGATTTTGTAAAACCTAAAGATATCTCAACAGATGAGGCAAAAGCCTATTATACACAAAATGCTTCACGTTTTGTAACGCCTGAAAAGCGTACATTCGAAGAACTGCGATTCCCCTCACGCGAAGAAGCCGATAATGCAGCAAAAAAAATAGCTGACGGATTGAGTTTTGATGAACTGGTAAAAGCTGAAAAAAAGACTCTTAATGACATAAAAAAAGGTCCTCTCGCAGAAAACGAACTTCCTAATCATCTGACATCTGAAATTTTTGAACTTCAACAAGGCCAAGTCAGTCCTGTGATAAATGACTTACAGGGACCTGTTCTCATTCGCGTTACGCATATTGAACCTTCAAGCTCTCTTCCTTTTGAAAGTGTAGAAGAAAATATTCGCCAAATACTTGCCAAAAATCGTGCTACTGATGATATCCGTAACAATTATGCTGCCATTGAAAATGCTCGTTTTGAGGGTGCTTCTCTCAAAGAGTTAGCTGACCAATACAAGTTATCTTTGCGCACAATTACTATTGATAAAACGGGAAAAACGCTTGAAGGTGCAATACTCACGGATTTACCTCAAAAAGATATTTTACTGAATGCCATCTATCAATCAAACGAAGGAGTCGATCTTGATCCTCTCTCTTTTCAAAATGGTGGATATCTCTGGTACAAGGTCGATAAAATTATTCCTTCCCGTGATAAGACACTTGAAGAGGCTAAGCTAGATGTTCTTTCTCAATGGAAAAATGAGGAAATCCAACGTCTTCTTGATGAAAAAGCCCAAAATGCTCTCAAACAGCTCACGGAAGGAAAAAGTCTTGTTGCTCTTGCTCATACCCTTGGTGTTACAAAACAAACAACACCCGCCCTCCGGCGTCAAGACTCATCTGAAATCCTTGGCGTTGAAGGGATTAAAGCATTATTTGCTGCTCCCAAAGGTCATTATGGCATCATAAAAGGTCCGGTTGCAACAAACCGTATCATTTATCAAATAAAGACTGTAACCATGCCTAAAGATATCACGTCTCATACTCTTTCAACTGAGGTCCGCGCCAATATAGATATGATGATAAGAGAAGATCTCAAGCTAGAAATGCTACAAGTTGCCAATAAAGAACATCCTTTGGAAATTAATAGCACAAATTATAATCAGATCTTTAACGCTCTCCAATAAAAAGATTGTGCATAATTTTAAGAACTTATTGATAAAGTTTTCATCAGCTCTTCGTCTATAGTTGAAGAGGTAAGACGGATTTCTTGTCTGCATATCTTAGGATCAGCGTTTGTATAATGATTCATTTTCTCGCAAAACAGTGCATGTATGGATTTGCGAGAAAATAGTCAATGGAATGTAGAATCGTTTTTGCAATGCATTAAAAAACATTATCCATCCAAAGGTCGTAAAGGTTGCCGCCCATTAAGCTATAAACATCATCCCTATCGTCATTCATTCATAGCTCATTATATTGCTACTCTTAATATTCATTCATAGGGAGCGTATTGCTTCTTCCTTAAATGATTTCATTTACACATCCAACTTATAATAGATAAAAAAACTATTTTTAAAATTCATTATAAAAATGGAGAAATCTTTTTCTATTCAAGACTCTCATTCAATATAAGAAAAAACGTATTATCATTATAAATCAATATATTCATCAATCATAACAGTCATCAATTATGATGTTATAATTTCTCAAAAATAAGAGTTTTTTATAGACTTATAGACTGCTAAGATAACTTCTCTCATAAAATAGAAATTTCATTTCATTTGCAAATGAGATACAATCAATACATTCAGAGTACTTAAAAGTTCTTCTTCAAACAAACCAATGTATTAAGATTTATCTCATGTTTTTCTTTCTCTGCATCTCACCCATCCAATACTCTGAATAAAACATATTACTGATGAAGAAATACAGCGTATTTTCAAGATCATAAAATTTCTTATTCTTTTGCGTTCATAACAACCAAAACATCAACATTTTTTATAACAAAAAAATGGTTTGGAATCACAATAGCTCCTTTTATCTTCATATGAAAAAATCAGTCTACATGTTACGCATTCCAACGTAGTAATATTTTTTTACAATATCTTTGGAAAATTGCCGCTTATTGCTGCCCTTGTTATCAACCAATAGCGATACATCAATGGCAAAGTTGCACTCTCTTGAAAAATTGCTGCCCCCAGCTGTATAGCTTTTTGAAGAGAAGCTGGTACAATGACCAATGGAAGAAAAGCTGGCTTAAGAACTCTAGGTAAAGTACAAGAATACTCGTAAAATTGGGTATAATGATCGCGCGATAATGCTACCATAGCTTCAACAATACAACCCTTTTGTTGATCGCTGAGACGATGAGATTCCAAATCTTCCCTATTCACTCCTACAGCCTTTAATATATCAGTGGGTAAATAATATTGATATCGTGATTGCATGAATGATAAAAGACGCAATACACCGCTTAATCCTTGAGAAATCCCTCCATGTTCATAGATATCTGTAAACTCTTGTGCAGTTTCAGGATCTAATATCTGACAAGAAAGCTGTAAAATTATGCCTGCTGTCTCACCACAATAATGCTCTAGATCATGAAGTGTTTCTATTGGATTGTGATAAAGATCTAAAATTTGCGCATCACAATAACGTAAAAAAGCTGTCTTAGGTAAATTAAAAAGAGTGATTGCTTTTAATAAATCATTCAAAATCGGATTGTTTCCACTCGTTTGCATTTCACCATGAGCAATAGCATCATACCACCAACGTAACCGTATTTCTCCTATGAGTGGGTCATGTACACTTTCGCGGATACGAGAAACTTCAGCATTAAATACATAAAGAGCAGCCAATGCTTGGCGCTTTTTTTTAGGTGCAAATAAAACCGATATATAGCGATCACGATCTATGGTACGTAAAATATCAAGACAATAAGGAAGAGAGCCTATCATTCTATGAACCTATTAACGTCCCTTTTTTAGCAATTAAATTAATACCCTCTTTTTATTCATATTAAAAAATGAAGGATAAGCAAATACAGTTCAGAAAATAAGATTTTTAAATGTGTCTCTTAACTGTATTATGAATTAAAATTTCTTTTCTAATCCCTTTTCGTTTTAGAAAGAAAAAAATTAAATAAATAATTTTTCTGATAAAACTTATCTTATCGGACTTCAAGTTTTCATTTGCAATAAAAAAGCTAAAAACCAATCGTAACATGCATAGTAAAACTTGAACAACAAACAATGCAAGACACTTTTTCAGTGGATAGATGACAATGTTATTTTATAAAAAATGCACTGATCACAAAAACTTCATCAAATCATTGACCTCCTCCCCATCCTAAAAGACAAAGGCTCTTACCAACACCAATTTGTAAAAAATCCAATTGCTCTCGGTACGTTTCTGTTACTATAAACGCATTGATTTATAATGATAATTTTGTGTTTTGTATGTTAAATTAGAATCCCAAATATCGTAGATATACTTTCATTTCAAACCAATTCCATGTTACATCAATAAAAACTATTCCCTTGCACGTCACAAGCGGAACTGGCTTGTAGGTAAAAACTGTATAAGAAAGAATTAAAATGCCTCTTATGAACCGTCTTAAGTGCCAAGAGCTGATCACTCATGTGATTCATTAGGAACTATGAGTAAACTTTGTCCTGAATACTTGCTGCTGTATTTAAAAAACACTTAATGTGTTAAGTTATGTATATTCTATACCCTTATATCACCGCCTTAAACGACAGTATTTTACAGCGCAGAAAATAATCACACAAGTCTTTCATGCTAGACCAGAGCCTTTGTTTTATTAAACAATACTCTATTCTACCGCAAATAATAACGCCGCAACAGCGCGATCTTCAGCCAATAAAACATTAAATGTACGCACCGCCGCTCCCGTACTCATTGTATCTGATGAAATACGTTTTTCCCATAAAAGCACCCGTAACTCTTCAGGTAATCGTAATAATTCAATTCCAGTACCTATTAATAAAACTTCGATTTCAGAAGCTTCTTCTAAAATACGAGATATATCCCTTTGAGTGGGAACAGGCCCTGCCATCTCAATGCCATAAATACCTGATGGTACACAAATAATAGAACCTCTATGAGACATATCAGCAAAACGAAACCCACCATTTCCATAAGCATCAATAGGTGCGCGACTTGGAAAATGTGCTTCACGAATTTGAATTGCATCGAACATGAATATGCACCTTTTATTTTTGAATAATCCAATTGTCTTTGCTTCTTCTCATCATAAAAATTAAAATAAGGCTGATATAAACATTGATATGTTAAACATAGCCTAGTATTGAAGTAAAAATTTTTATATAATGCCCTAATCTTCTCATACAACAAATATATGAAAATTTGGGAATAAACCGCGGTAAAATGCTATACCTGCTTAAATAAATCTATCTTTTAAAAAGTTTCCTCAGCTTATTTACTCACAAATTGCTTTTTATAAAAACAATGATCTTGTTTAAAAAACAGAAAAAAATTGCGTAACATTCTATAAATAAAACAACTATTTTAATAATCTAAAGAAAACAAAAACTCCATTTTCTGTAGCCACTATAAAAGCCTCTTTTTCAATGAAATTGTCTTGATCTTGCCAAGCTTTTTATAAAAATGCTTAAAAAATGTAATAAACTGCCATTACACCTTAAGATGCATTTTCCTTTGATACAGCTTTTTTCTCTTCAGAGATACTCATATCTTCTTTCGTTGTCTTTTTAGATTTAGACTTTTGTGGTGTTTTTGCTTTAGCATTAAGTTTTGACTTTTTTTCTGCAATCGGCTCACCTTTAACGCGCACATCAGCTAACGTTGAGCGAATAACACGAATATTCATACTCTCACCAATTTCAACCTCTAATTCACCACTCTCGTCGTGAACCTTCGTAACCTTGCCGATAATACCACCACCCGTTATAACTGTATCACCACGACGTACTGCATTAAGCATTTCTTGGCGTTTTTTCATTTGGGCACGCTGTGGACGAATCATAAAAAAATACATAATTGCAAAAATTAAAATGAATGGGACAGCGCTAGCAAATGAAATTCCACCGGAAACATCGCCTGCAACTTGAGCATAAGCGTTCGTCATAAACATTTTTATCTCCTATAGTTAAACCTCAGGTATTTCCCACTCTATTAAAATGAAATTCCGATACAGAAAAAATTCCTAAAGAATTTATCATAAAAAGCAATAACTACATAATCTAATCACAGCTTTACAAAAATACAATAAATCCTTAAGAGGCAGAATACCAAAATACAATGAGAAAAATCTTAAAAAATAGATTCACTTTCCCCTATTGTATATCCTACAATATAAATCTTTTCACTAACTCAATAAATTATACAAGATAATTTTTCTAATGAACAAACTTAATTTATATAGATAATTTATCGTTTTTGATATCAAATGACAGATCTAAATACAATAAAACGCTCTCATTTCAAACCTTCTGAATTAATCAAAACGATTTTCTTGCACGTCACACATATGAAATGAGCCTGTAGATAAAAACTTTTTAAGAAAGGCGTGAAAATATCTTTTTTCATGCTTCTCTCAAATGCAAGAGCAATTGGAACACTCAAAGCTGACAAATAGTATGATACTATTGTCTTACACTTTCATAAATACAAAGATGGTAATATCTAACGACCCCAACGAACTACTTTTCTAAAACCAATGATTTTTTGCTGCTATGTTATTGATTTAAGAAAATCAATTGTTTTTCATGAATTTTCTATAAACTGTAAGACTATTCAAATGTAAAAGTCATCAATAAATTAGTTTTCTAAATATTTAAGGGGATCAACAGGTAATGAATTCTTACGCATCTCAAAATAGACACGTGGCGTTTTAACATTTCCTGAAACACCAGATTTAGCAATCTCATCACCGCGCCTTATCCTTTGTCCTTTGTTAACAACAAGCTTACTATTACATCCATAAATAGTGATAATATCATTTTCATGTCGAATCATCACAACATTACCAAGCTCTTTTAGTCCATCTCCCGCATAAATAACCACACCATTTTCTGCCGCCTTTACCGAAGACCCTTCAGGCACTGCAATATCTATTCCTCGATTCATTACTGTTCCCTTTTTTTGACCGAACTGGCTTAATAAACGCCCTCGTACTGGCCAACGCATCTTAGAAATTCCTGTGGCTTGCGGAGTCGTCATATTATCTGTATTCGTAACAGTACTTGACAAACCAGTCTCATGTTTCAATTGCGTCATCTGTTTAGAAAAATTTTTCTCAGAACTTGATTTGTTCATCTTTGCAGAGGGTGGCGTTGTTACAGGAGCTTTATATATAGGAGAGGACTTCTTGTTTTTTATAGAGGACATCACTTGAGATTGGGATGCAGATTCTGTTGTTGACACTGCCCAATCGTTATTATTGTGTGCATTTGAAGCTGCTAATGTACGCCTGCTTGGAACAACAAGGACCTGACCGATATAAATGGAATTGCTGTTTATACCATTTGCTAATTTTAATGCCTCAACACTAACCCCTACTTGTCGTGCAATACTGAGCAGTGTATCTCCGCTCTGGACAATATAAGAATTCCGCCGAAAAATAGGAGATTTATCCATTTGTGAACGAGAAAGTGTTCCAAGATTACGTGGAGGGGAGCCCATAACGCGACCATCAGAAGAAGTTATCCTATCTTGATGTGGAAAATTATAGGGGGAATTATCATCTCCCCACGAATCATCGCTTGATTCCACAGGTGGCAATTCAGTGCTTTGTATCATACCACTACCGTATGATAGCATTCGCGGGTCTGTATACATAGTGCTTGATATATTTGATTGAGATGATACCGTACGATGAGAGAACGTATTGGAAAAACGCTGTGTACCAGAACTACAACCAGCAACAATAGTTACCACCGCTAACAAAGTTATTCTCTGAAAATTATGCTGGAAAATATTATCCAAAGCTTTTAGACACATCGTTTTGCTCACTCATCAATAATCAACTCACTCCATTAAAGCTTTTTTAAATTACCGAAGAGTTAAAATGAGATGTTTTATTCATAAATATCTTTATATAAGATCAAAATGAATTTAACGTAGACAATTCGCAGAAACTTCTTAGCTTTTAAAAATTAAAGTATCTCCGCAATGCCTTTAATAAAAGGTTGGTAACGCACTTGGAACAGTTCTAAACACTCAAATCGACTACCAATTTTTGTATAGCGCGTCACCGTTTGTACCCCTTCGTCAGGTCCTATCGCCTGAATGAGAATTCCATTTTCAGCTAAAAGTTCTAAAAATTCCTTTGGTTCATCAAAACGTGATGGCCAAATAAGAATGCGATCAAATGATCCTAAGCCTGTCACGCTATGACTTCCATCAATCTGCCGTATAACAATATTTTCAATTCCTAAAGTTTGAAATTTTTGGCGTGCTAAATCAACAAGCGTTTTATAACGATCAATCGTTGTCACACGGTCACTCAGACATGCCATAAGAGCAGTACAAAAACCAGATCCTGTACCAATTTCTAAGACACGATGCCTTTTTTTCAACGATAATGCCGAAAGAATTAAGAGTTGTTCTTCCAAACGTTCCATATATTCACCACACTCAAGGGGAATAACTTTATTATCATAAGCACTATTGAACCAAGGAGCAGCAACAAACTGTTGACGCGGAATTTTCTCTAATGCCGAAAAAAATCGCACGTCATCAATGCCTTTGCTACGCATTTTCAGTACAAGAGCGGCTAACTCCTCACGAAATTGTAAAATACCCTTTTGCCCCATAGTATCATTCAATCTCCAATGGAGGTGCACTTTTATCATACTGACAAACTGCTTCTTTTAAAAAGGCAAAAACTTGCATCTGTGTATCATCACCTCTTGGCAATAAACGCATATTGTCTCTCCTTTCGTAAAATTAAGCAGTAATACAGCGCATGCCTCCCATATAAGGTTGTAAAACATCTGGAATAATAATTGATCCATCAGCCTGTTGATAATTTTCAAGTACGGCAATAAGACAACGTCCAACAGCCGTACCAGAACCATTAAGGCTATGAACAAAATGCAATTTTTTATCGCCGTCTTTACGATAGCGCGCATTCATACGACGACCTTGAAAATCTCCACAAACTGAACAGCTAGAAATTTCACGATAACATTCTTGACCAGGAAGCCAAACCTCGATGTCATAGGTTTTACGCGCTGCAAACCCCATATCACCCGTAGAAAGAACCACTGTGCGAAAAGGCAAACCAAGCCGTTTTAATATATCTTCTGCACATTCCGTCATACGTTCCAATTCAATTAAAGACTGCTCTTCACTGGTAATCGAGACCATTTCAACTTTCCAAAATTGATGCTGACGCAACATACCGCGCGTATCACGACCGGCTGCTCCCGCCTCTGAACGAAAACAGGGAGATAAAGAAGAAAATCGCAGTGGTAAATCTGATATTTCAAAAATTTCATCGTTGACCAAATTGGTTAATGGCACTTCTGCTGTGGAAATAAGCCATCGACCATCTGTTGTACGAAAAAGGTCTTCAGCAAATTTCGGTAATTGTGCTGCTCCGTAAACAATCTCATCACGAACAAGAAGAGGTACTGAGACTTCTGTGTAACCATTCTCATTGACATGCACATCAAGCATAAATTGGCCTAATGCTCGTTCTAGCCGTGCTAACGCCCCTGAAAGTACTGTAAAACGTGTTCCAGACAAACGACTAGCTCGTTCAAAATTCATCTGTTTGAGATCTTGACCAAGATCAAAATGTTCCTTTGGTGTAAAATTAAATGTTGGAGGTGTACCAAAATGTCGAATGACGACATTATCACTTTCATCTTTACCTTCTGGAACATCATCTAATGGAATATTGGGAAGTGCTGAAAGAATTTTCTCAAGACTCTCCGTCAGCTGTTTTTCTTCCACTGTTGCAGAGGAAAGAAAAGCTTTAATCTCTTCAACTTCAGCTTTAAGACGTTCAGCCATTTGCTGATCCGATACCGCTAAAGCCTGTCCTATTTCCTTTGAAACAGCATTGCGACGTTCCTGCGCCAATTGCACCTTAGCAATATGCGACCGACGTGCAAGATCAAGTTGTATTAACCTTTCAGCTTGTGGCTCAAGACCTCTACTTACGAGTGCTTTATCTAATTTCTCAGGATTGTCACGAATCCACTTAATATCAAGCATAAAAATTCCTCATTTATATTGTTTTTATTCATTCCTTATCGCATAAGATTATACACTTTTCTTAAGCGGATTTTCTTCTCTTTTCTATACTGTAAGCAATTAAAATTGAAATCTCGTAAAGTGCTATTGTTGGTAAAGCCACTGCAAACATCGTAAAAAAATCCGACGGCGTTATGATTGCCGCAATGATAAAAGAGAGCAAAATAGCCCATTTTCGTTTAGACACCAAATCATGAGACGTTAAAAATCCAATTTTTGTTAAAAGACTGATGACAAGAGGTAATTGAAAAATCAAACCAAAAATTAGGATAAATGATGTCATAAAGCCCAAATAATCAGAAATACGCACTATAAACTCTATTTTTAAATGAACATCTGGAAGAAATTGTTGAGAAAGGCTAAACCATAGTATTATTGGCGCTAATAGACCATAAACAAACGCTCCCCCAATACAAAATAAAATAGGCCCCCCAATGAGAAATGGTAAAAAAGCCATCCGCTCATTTTTATAAAGCCCTGGTGCAATAAAACTATAAAACTGAAAAGCCGTATAGGGAAAAGATAAAATAATTCCCCCAAAAGCAGAAAGCTTCATCTTCGTTAAAAAAGTTTCCCATACTTGCGTTGATTGCAAACGAATACCCTCAGGGTTACCCCCTGCTATTTTCATTGCCCACTGATATGGCCATAGTAAAAAATTTAAGATATAATCTTTAACAAGAAAACACATCATAAAAGCGATCATAAATGCAACCAAGGCAGAAATAATTCGCTGACGAAGTTCAATTAAATGTTCTAAAAGTGGAGCCATATTAGCATCAACTTCATTTTTTTTTACATTCATGACATATCTTCTTTTTCTTTATCTTTAGGAGAAACAAAAATGTTTTCAGAATGATGAGAAGCTATAGAAACTGTCATATCTTTCTTGATTACCTTTTGATCACATTCCAAAATTTCTTTATCTTTTTTTGATTTATGATGTGTTTCCTTAACATCCCAATTATCGTGGATATCCTCTAATATATTTTGAGTGGGATCAAAAGTTTCTGCCAACTTCTTGCTTGAATCGCTAATATCCGAACATACTTTTTGCAAATCATCGCGCTCGATTTGTTTTATTACATCATCAAACTGATGACGAAGTTCATTTGCTGTTGAATACACATACGCTCTTATCTTTGCTACTGTCTTTAATATTTTAGGTAAATCTTTTGGTCCAACGACAATGATGAGAACAAGTAAGATTACGATAAACTCTGGTCCGTCAATCCCAAACATCTCTTAATTCGACTTTCTCATCAAAAAATATTGCACAATGATGATTGCATTTTTGTTACTGTTTTTTAGCAACAGATGTTTTGCTTTTTTTAGAAACAGAAGAAACCTTTCTGCGTGCTGTTGCATGTTTTACCGATAACGGCTGAGATTGTTGAGATTCTACATCAATCATTTGGGAAGTAGGAGCCATTTCAACTTTATCCTCAATGCCGTCATCTTCTTCTTTCATATTTTTTTTGAAGGCTTTAATTCCTTTAGCAACATCGCCCATTAATTCAGAAATTTTACCGCGACCGAAAAGCACAAAGATAATCAATAAAATTATAATTAAATGCGTTGGTGAAAAAATATTACCCATTATTCTCTCTAACTTTATGCTTTTAAATTTGATTTCATTTATCCATGCTTCCCCTGAAGAATGTATCAAATATAATATCTTACTTATATATTTTCTTCTTAACTTAAAAGCAATTACACGCTTTTATTGCAAAAAGAACTTTTTATCCTCTCATCCTTTTTTAGCGTATTATAACACAAACCATTCAAAAATGATAAACCACTTCATACAAAGTTCAAAACACTTAAAAACTTTTCTAAAATAACTTCATCTGATCTCTTAGGTTACTCATCTTCCTGTAAATACTATAGCCAATGTCTTTCCTTTTAAACAATGCTTTACATATCATTACAAACATTTCTGCCAAATTATCCTTTACTGATAAAAATCATAACATGCTGTAAAACATTTTACGTATTCAATTAAAAAAATCAGAAAGAAAAATCTCTAAAAAACTTTCTTAACACATCATCAGTCTCTTCAAAAACGATCATCTTACGCACAACATTTATTCTTTGCGTTGGGGTGGAAATTTTATCATCCATTATTCCATATACAATACGAAATATGAGCCATCATAGCATTCAATTAAATATCTGGCGTGTAAATAAAACTATTAGCGGAAAGAGTAAAAATGTACTTTATGAACCAACTCAAGTGCCAAGAGGTATTGCAATACTGCTAAAAAATAAAAAAGGTACCAGCTTGTGCCTTTATTCAGTAAAATACCTCCATATAACCAGCTCTCTAAACCACTGTATGCTCTAACTATTACAAGTCTCCGGATTCTGGGCATGCGTTCTCATAATATCATGTGTTTAACCTATCTCAGTATTGAAAACAGAATGGGCATGAATTGAAAATTACATTCAATCAAAAGCATGGTACCGAAGCATAATCCATATAAAAAGAATTTCTTATCCTAGCCTTTTTTATAAGATTACCTCATAAAGCCGCTCGATAATACAGTGTTAGAGATAGATAAACCTATTTACTTTAGTTTAAAATTCCTCATTTTGATTGAGATAGCTTGCAGAGCACATATCAATTTTCAAAAGTTTTATTTTAGCATCATACACAATAACCTAGCTATTTAGCGTGTATAATGTAAAGCTTCGGCTCCGCTTAAAACAATGAAATTCATTCACACTTTTACAAAAATCTATCACTATAACACCAGCACTTTATTGCTCTATCCATAATTTTACGCTTGCTAAAAAACTTATAAATGTAACAATGTTTTTATCAACCATTTGAAATTCTTTAATCTTTAAACAAAATGAATTTGAAAGATACCCTTCAATTTTTCAACAAACTTCAATAATATTCTCGTTAATTGAGTTTTTTTATAGTTTTCCTGAAAGAGTCCGCGGTCATAAAAAAATCTCTTACAACATAAATATCTCTATTGAAATGTTTGATCTCTTCTTGTCTATCTTTCATATAAAAAAATTAAAATTTTAACGATTAATCTCATTATATAAAAATAGCTCTGTGAATAAATGCTCTGATGACATTAATATTTTTTCTGTAGTGTATAATTTGGGAGTGAGGGTATTGTTTGATTTCTACAAGAGTATTTTTATGGATATCAATTCTATTATTCTATGCTAATAATCCGGTACAGTTATACATATGATAGAGTTTACTCCATGAATTATCGGCATATTTATCATGCTGGCAATTTTGCTGATGTTTTTAAACACATTATTGTCACTCGCATTGTAGAATATCTCAAACGCAAAGAAAAAGCTTTTCGCGTTATAGATACGCATGCTGGAATCGGTATTTATGACCTTTCTTCTTTAGAAGCACATAAAACAGGAGAGTGGCGCGAAGGTGTCCAACGACTTTTTTCAACTCCTATCCCAGAAGATTTAAGAACACTCCTTTGTCCATGGTGTGATATCATTGATGCCCTCAATAAAGGGGAAAAAGAAATTGTATTTTATCCTGGATCTCCTGTTCTTATTCGTCAATTATTACGGAAACAAGATCGCCTCACCGCAATAGAATTGCACAATGAAGATTATCATATTTTAGCAAAAAACTTTGCAGGAGATTATCAAACAAAAGTTCTGCATTTAGATGGTTGGCTTTCCTTAAATGCTCATGTACCACCAAAAGAAAAACGTGGTTTTATCCTTGTTGACCCTCCCTTTGAAAAAGCTGGAGAGTTTTCCCGCCTTATTGATGGATTAACGAAAGCCTATCGTCGCTTTTCTGGAGGAATCTACGCTTTATGGTATCCTGTTAAATATGACAAAGAAATTGAAAGTTTTCTTCACGCGCTTTATCAAACCGGAATTCCTAAGATTCTACAGCTTGAAATGCGTATCCGAAAAAATTCAAGTCCACCGACAATGAATGGAAGTGGTATGATTATTATTAACCCTCCCTACCTTTTGGAAGAAGAAATGAAAAAACTCAGCCCCTTTCTTATCAACCGTCTTGGACAAGATGAAAATGCCAAAATAACGCATAAGTGGCTTCAAAAAGAACATCTATTATTTTAGATCTTTCTCTAATATTTTTCCTAAATCAAATATCATGTTGTAAAATACAAAGGCATTAAATGATAAAGTTCTTTGATTCTTTGGATAATATCAACATATTATAATGGTAAGCTAATAACGATCAGCGTGAATTATTTTTTTTAGAAAGCCTATCCTCTTAATCATCATGGATTTCTTATTTCAATCCATTTTAATGGATAAATTGGGCAAATTCATAAAGCTGTCTTAGAATAACAACTCTCATATTTTTTATGAAAGATCGGCTCTCTAAAATCATACTCTTATGTTATAAGATATTATTTATAGAAAAAAATTATAAAGACATAAATAATCATTATTTAACAAAAAAGAATATTTCATATATTAAACAAACAACATATTCGTAATAAACGGAATGGTCCTGAAAAATAATACAAATTGTCCGCAAAATGAACGGGAAAATCTTTCTTTTCTCTCTAATATTACATGGCATAATGCTAATCAAAGCAATGAGAAAAATCAATTCCAAGGTATCAAGTTCATACAAGAGTTTGTTAGACACCTTCCGCATAAGCCAGGGGTTTACCGGATGATTGGTGAAAATGGTGATATTCTCTATGTTGGAAAAGCTCGTAATCTCAAAAAACGTGTTTCAAACTATACACGTGAACAAGGACACAATAATCGTATTACCCGCATGATTCGTGCAACATATCATATGGAATTTATCGTCACCCATACAGAAACAGAAGCACTCCTTTTAGAAGCCAATCTCATCAAAAGATTGCATCCACATTTTAATGTACTCCTACGTGATGATAAAAGTTTTCCTTATATTATGATTACAGATGATCATCGAGTGCCTGCACTTTACAAACATCGTGGTGCTCGAATACGAAAAGCTCACTATTTTGGTCCTTTTGCTTCTGCTGGTGCAGTGACACAAACAGTTCATGTTTTACAACGCGTCTTTTTATTACGAACCTGTACTGATTCAGTTTTTGAAAACCGTACACGCCCCTGCTTGCTTTATCAAATTAAGCGATGTTCTGCACCTTGTACTCATGAAATTAGTGACAGTGATTATAAAGAACTGGTGAAAGGAGCAAAAGCGTTCCTTTCGGGAAAAGATCAATCTATTAAAAGCGATATGGTTCAAGCTATGCATAAAGCCGCTGAAAATCTCGATTTTGAACAAGCAGCTTCCTATCGTGACCGCTTATCAGCCCTTTCTCACATACAAAGCCATCAAAGTATTAATCCTCAAACGATAAAAGAAGCGGATGTATTTGCAATTGCGCAAAAAGAAGGAATGACCTGTATTCAAGTGTTCTTTTTTCGCATGGGGCAAAATTGGGGAAACCGTGCCTATTTTCCTAAAGCAGATCCCTCTTTTTCCCGCACTGAAATTTTAGCGAGTTTTCTTGCCCAATTTTACGATGATAAACCACTTCCTAAAAGCATCCTTTTATCTGAAGAAATTGAAGAAAAGACACTTCTTACAGAGGCATTTAGTCTTAAAGCAAATCACAAAGTGTCCCTCTCTTTACCTAAACAAGGTGAACGAAAAACTCTTGTTAATCGTGCCTATCTCAATGCTCATGAAGCACTTGAACATAAGCTTTCTGAAACAGCCACCCATACAAAATTGCTTCAAGGTCTTGCTAAAACATTCCAACTACCTTTTCCTCCACGCCGGATAGAAGTCTATGACAATTCTCATATCATGGGAACAAATGCTGTAGGAGCTATGATTGTTGCTGGTCAAATGGGATTTATTAAAAATCAATATCGAAAATTCAACATTCGCTCAACAGATATCACGCCTGGCGATGATTTTGGCATGATGAAAGAAGTGATTAAACGAAGATTTTCACGCCTTATCAAAGAGTATGATCTGCCAAATAGAAGTCATGACATAAAAGATGATGATCTTTTTCCCATTTGGCCTGACCTTATCTTAATCGATGGTGGTGAAGGACAAATCAACAGCGTACATGCAATACTTGCTGAATTACAATTAAATGATCTCTTCACAGTTGTTGGAATCGCCAAAGGTGTTGACCGTCATGCGGGACGTGAACGATTTTTTATAAAAGGTATTCCCCCCTTTACACTTCCTCCACGTGATCCTATCCTCTATTTTTTGCAACGTCTGCGTGATGAAGCACACCGTTTTGCGATTGGAACTCATAGGATAAAACGAAAAAAAGCAACATTCAAAAACCCACTTGATGAAATCGAAAATATCGGTCCGACAAGAAAGCGTGCATTGCTTCATCATTTTGGAAGTGCCAAAGCTGTTGCTAGTGCCTCATTTGAAGATTTAAAAAAAGTTACGGGAATCTCTATGACAATTGCACAAAAAATTTATAACCATTTTCATGAAAAATAGGCTTGTTTCATTACCTTCGCCTTGTTACGTTTAGGAAATATATTCTCTTTCACAAGAATTAAAAATGGCTCCATGAAAAATCATACTTTTTCTTTTCCAAATATTTTAACTTATGCACGAATTGTTGCAGTCCCAATGGTTGTTGCATGCTTTTTTTTAGAAGGGCGACTACAATCAAGTGATATCACTCGCTGGATTGCTGTTTCTATTTTTATCGTTGCATCCATTACTGACTTTCTTGACGGTTACCTTGCTCGTATTTGGGAACAAACATCCAATATTGGTCGCATGTTAGATCCAATTGCCGATAAACTTCTCGTCTCTGCTTGTTTGCTCTTGCTTGCCGCAGACAGTACCATCGCTGGGTGGACACTATGGGCAGCTATTATCATTCTTTGCAGAGAAATTCTTGTATCAGGATTACGTGAATATTTGGCTGAGTTAAAAGTTAGTGTTCCTGTCTCTCGTCTTGCAAAATGGAAAACTTTTGTACAGATGATCGCTATTGTATTTCTTTTAGCTGGACCAGCCGGTAATAAAATTTTCCCTTACACAGTAGAGTTTGGCATTACTATGTTGTGGATTTCTGCCCTCCTTACATTGTGGACAGGGTGGGATTATTTTCGTGCAGGTTTAAAACACGTTATCCTATGAAGAGTATGGAGATTTATAATGATAATTTATCTTTTTGTACTTAAATAAGAGATAAGAATAGCATAAGATTGATTTATTTTTATTAATGATAAATCAATCAAACACTGTTTTGCACATTACAAATAAGGGGGACGTGTAGATAAAAGCTATTCAAAAAAGAGTAAATAGGCTTTATATTTTCGTAAAAGCAGCTGTAATATTAAAAGCTAAAAAAACGATTAATGCTCTATATGCTTTCAAAAAAATCTATAATCTTATAAGCAAAAAACCGAAACATAGTGTTTCGGATTTTTGCTTCTTATATACGCTTTATTATTATAAACGCTTTATTAACCAACAATTTCTACCTCAGGAAACCAAAAGGCGATTTCTGTTTTTGCCGTTTCAGCACTATCGGATCCATGGACAGAATTTTCGCCAATCGATAAAGCATGAACCTTACGAATTGTCCCTTCTTCTGCATTACTAGGATTCGTAGCCCCCATTACTTCACGGTTTTTAGCTATTGCATTTTCACCTTCCAAAACTTGTACAACGGTTGGACCAGAAGACATGAATTCAACCAATTCACTAAAAAAAGGACGTTCTTTATGAACAGCATAAAATTTTTCAGCCTCACGTTTGCTCATCCAGACACGTTTAGACGCAATAACACGTAGCTCCGCATCCTCAAGCATTTTAGTAATTGCGCCAATCAAATTACGACGGGTTGCGTCTGGTTTAATCATCGAAAAAGTACGCTCTAAAGCCATTTAACCACCTTTATTTCATTGATAACATTCTCTGGCCATTTCTATAGCGAGCAAGGAGCCCTTTGCCAAGTGACTCTGCAAAAATCTATACAAATTCTCAAAAATATAGAATAAATTATAAAGAAAACTTTAATAAAAATCCTGCAATTGCTCATCCCATCATAAAAATGCGCTACCGACTCTTAATAAATATTGAATCTTCTTCCATAATTTTAAATGCTTCCTATCAAAATTATCATTGAAATCAATCAAAAAATAACCATATCGTTAGAAACTATAGCGTACACCTAAAATACCCTGAAAGGACTGTTTTGTTTTATGTCCTTTAACATAATGGGCCTCACCATATAACTTTAACTTCTCACTCACAAAACTGCTTAAACCTAATCCTAACTTACCTGCATTGCCCGATAAGTCCGTGGTAAATGGATGACGTTGATTAATTAATGTTTGATTGTCATCTTTATTCTCACGCAACCATGCTGCTGTAATATACGCAAGCGATGAGGAATCCATGTGAGAACCAAATTCATATCCTAAAGATAAGCCAACCTCACTGCGTAATGAAGTAAATGGACGCATGTCACCTGTCATGCCATTCGATAACTTGATTTCTTTACCCTCAACACGCAACCATGTAAATTGTCCATAAGGCTGCAACCAACTGTTCTTTGACGTCTTAAGTCGATAACCAGCTTCAAAGGAAGTTCCCAATGCCCTTTGAGTATATGTTCCTTCAATCTCTAAACCATTCGTTGAAACGGCTTTTAGAGTATTTTGATAATGATTGTATTTTAAAATACCATCGAGATACCATCCACTATGATCAAAATAAGTGACATAAGCACCAATACCATAAGTATTGATTCCACTGTTACCCCCCCGTGCATGCGCAACACGGGCACGATCATAACTGCCAAAACCACCTATATAAAATTCTCCATTTTCCCACTCGCTTAAACCATTGATCCCCAAAACGATACCGGTCTGATCCAGTTTAAAATCTATATGCTCTGTAACAACACTCTCTTTAGATTTAATCGCATAGGTCCATAAAGCCGTATTCTTTTTACTTTTATCTAGAATTCCTCTTCCCGCACGTACGGTTTGCATTTCATTGTGAAAAATCATCGCTGGAGCCACAGACATAGACAATACCGCATCTGTAGAGGGAGTGGTCAAAAAGTGAGAAACTGAAAGTTTCTCACTCAATTGTGGAAAAGGTTGTTCTTTATGAACTGGACGCAAAGTCATTTGATCGGCTAAAGATTGAGAAGAGGTTGAAACAGCAGTTTGTTGTTTTTCATCAGAAAAAGGATGAAGACCTGATAGAGGAAACGCTACAAGAGTCTGATTTTCTTGAGAGGGAGATACAGAAACACTAGAGACATTCTGTGCCCCTCTTAAATGACGTGGAGGTCGTGGTTTAGATGGCTGTTTTTTAGTAAGTGGACGAGGACCGGTATTTTTTCCTTCAGAAGAAGCCCCTTGATCAGACTGTATACCCGTATCAGCAGACAATGCAAGAGGAATCTTCGCTTTCTTATTCACACACTCTACTTCAGAATTAGAACCTTCCGTATCTCCAGAAGCTCTACTTAAATACCAAATTGTAGCACTACCACTAGAATCAGCACATCTTCCTCTCTTCACTAAGCGATACTGATAGGTTCCACCATCAACAGCTGTAATGTCCTTGCCCAAAAGATCTGCCAGAGTAAAATTAGCTCCGCCATTGTGGCTTCTATCGGTAATTAACGGAAGCTCAGTAACCAAACTATTCCTTTGTGAGAGAGGACCTGTAATTTCACGTCCAGAATCTGCAATATTTATTTTGTGATTCCCTGAGCCCTCACCAATCAACAAATAATCACTCGCATCCCACGTAGCGCTAATATTGAATCGAAAATGTAAATCCCCTGAAAGTCTCTCAACATAAAGTGAAATATGACGTGGATCATACGGAATAGAAGAAAAAATAACAGTCCCACCCTGCCCCCCTAAATCTTTAATTTTAATCTGTGGTTTTTCTCCTATCTTCCGTTCACCAACCTCAAATATTATCTCATCCACGCTCTCTTCTATAGGAATTTTTTTCTTAGTTATATGATTTGTCCTATCGCCAGCGAATAAATAAAGTTCTCCGCCACCATTGATCCTTACTTCTCCAACGACTTCTTGTACACCAACATGGAACCACGATTTAGCAAAATCGGTAATTGTTAAAGTATCTACAAATCCCATAGGATATACAACTTGAATAGCTTGATCCTTCAAAGTAGTTTTCACAGACTCCCCTAGTGCTAAGACATGCTGTCTCCCATTCCCAGAAACTTCTGTAAACATTGCTCTCCCCCCTTCCTTTCTTTGCCCCGCATAAATATTTTGTTCTCCATCATTTCCCACTTTCGCATACCAAGCACCTCCCCCATCATACACATTCTGCTGCCCTATTGCTCCATCTACACCAGTAACTGTGGAATTATATGCACTACTCCGTCTCAACACGCGTGTAAGATCAATATTGGGCTCTTCATGAATAAACTGCTTACCACCTCTAACTTCAGCATTAATTGCAGTTCCTCCGCGTACAACTATCTGCATCCCACCTTTTTTAATATTAGATCCTACGGAGGATTTTCCATTATCAACAAGCTCTACATCACCATCTTTGAGAATAGTATTATTGCGAAAAAAATTAGACATCAGTGCTATTTTTTTTTCTTCCTCTTCTCTATTTACCACATGTGTTGCTCTTGTTAGCACTCTATTCCTACTCTCAACTGCACTTGCAGATTGCACAAGACAACTACTGATCATCAATACTGAAAAACTTAATTTGTATCTATACCGCATTATCCACACTCCACTCTCAATTATTTAGAAAAATACCCCGCGGCTACATAGGTAGCTCGTTTTAGATTGTATCATAATGTGTTTTATTTATGTCTAAATACAATTTTTTAGTGTATTTTTTTAATTTAAGCAACTTTAAGTTGTTTATCTATGAGCCACTAAAAAACTCTAACTTAAGGCAGAAAAATTGAATAAAATTCAAAATGTTCACTTAAATTCAAGGAATAATTTGCATATCTGGAATTATAGATGAAAAAAATGCTCGTGCCCTTTAATGGGGCCCCTCTTCACGTAAAACAAAACGCCATTGGGTTGTACATTCACACACTTGTTTTAAAGAGATATCTCTCAACGCACCCAAGCCCATTTCGCGACGTCATCCATGAATGGTATACCGGTAAAGCCATTGAACCCCCATACGCTTATGGCGTAAGCAAACCGGTACCATCACACACTTTTCCAGCCCTAAAATGTTGCAACGCGACACCCTTTGGTACTTGAGGCAGTTTAATAAGAGGTATTTTTAGTTCTTTCTTGTACAATTTTTATCCACGCAGGCTTGCCTGCTTGTGACGTGCAAGAAAATGGTTTTGATTGATTCAACATAAACAGATTTGGAATGAGAGAATCCTATGATTTTCGCGACTCTCATTCAACATGCATAAAAATGAATTATTATTATAAATTCAGTATGTTGCCTTTAAAAGAGAGAGTATAAAGACATTTCTACTATTTGAGAAAGTCCTTAAACTCTCGAGAAGACATAGCCGAACGTTATCTGTTTAAGTTTGCAAAACAATTACATTTGTAAAGTTAATCAGCCATGCACACATATTTAGAAACTATAGCGTAATCCTAAAATACCTTGAAGAGCATTCTTAATCTTATGTCCTTTTAGATAATGTGCTTCCGCATAAAGTGTTAGTTTATCATTGACCGAACCGTTTAAACCAATTCCCAATTTACCCGCACTGCCTGATAAATCTGTAATAAATTTATACTGGTTATTAATTGTCGTATAATTATTATTTATATTCTCACGCAACCAAGCTGCCATAATGTAAGCTGTTAATGAAGTTTCTGAACTCACAAAAAATTCATGTCCTGCAGTCAATCCAACTTCACTGCGGAATGAAGTTAACGGGCTTAGATCACCTATCATTCCATTGGAAAGTTTTATTCTTTTACCTTCAACCTGCAAACCTGTTAGCTTGATATAAGGCTGCATCCAAGTATTCTGTGCCGGTTCAAAATAACAGCCAATCTCAAATGATCCACCTATCGCCCACTGATTGTAATGACTTTGAATGGCTAAACCATTCGTTGAGATGGCTTTCAAATCATCCTGGTAATAATTATATTTCAAAACACCATCCATATACCATCCACGATGATCAAAATAAGTTGCGTAAGTTCCAATGCTATAAGAGCTCAGATCACTATCACCACCTCGTGCATGAGAAATACGTACTTGATCATAACTCCCGAAACCACCAACATACAACTCTCCATGCCTTAATTCACTCAACTGATCAGCACCAAAGACTAAACCTGTCTGCCCAAGCTTAAAGTGTGTATGGCCTGTCGCAACACGTTCTCTGCTCTTAATCCCATAAGTCCATAGTTCGATATCCTTCTTATTTCTGTCCCAAATTTTTCTACCATTCCGTATAATTTGCAACTCATTATTAAAAATAAGCCCAGGAACTACGGACAACGTTAACACTGCATCTGTAGAGGGGGTTGTTGATGTTTCTCCAGGAAAAAAAGGATTTGTCGGATCTGGTATAGAAGGTTCTGGTCCATTGAGGCGGTCTGCCGATAAAAACCAAACTTTTCCATTTTCATCCTTTCTTTCTTTCAAATCATACATATAAGTTCCACCATCAATGGCGTTAATTTTTTCACCCTTAAGATCTGTCAGCGTAAAATGCGCTCCACCACTTTGATCCGTAATTAAATCACGCTTATTTGAAAAAGGATCCGTGATTTCAACTCCAGAATCAGCAACACTTATTGTATGTTTCCCAGCGCCTTTCTCAACCAAGAGATAATCACCACGGTTATGGGCAATCGTAGTATTGAACGCGAAATGTAAATTTCCTGAAAGATTATTCACATGAAGCTGAGAATAATATGGATCAGAACCTGTAAACGAAAAAATAACACTCCCTTCACCACTTAATTTTTGTATCAAAGAACTTTTTCCATCAAACTCATCAGTAATAGAGTATAGTTTTGTATCTTTTCCATTTAAAATAATATCTTCTACTGTGGTGCGTTGTTGATCATTTCCAGCATAAAGATGGATCTGCCCAGAATGGTTTACCTGTGTCTTGCCTTCTAATGTTGCTCCAGCATACACCCATGATTTTGTTTGATCATTCATTGTTAGATTTTTTACAGATCCATCAGTATATATTTCCTGAATAGCACTCTCATTTAAAGTGACTCCAATAGCCTGACCGCCTTTTAAGATACGTTGTTTACCACCACCAAAAACTTCTGTGTCAAATGCAAAACCACCATTTTTTGCACTTTGAGACTTTTGTCCAACCTCTTGGACACCCCCTTGCATAACTTTTGTATTCCAAACTTTTCCGCCATCATATACTTTTTGTTGGCCTAGTGTTTCATCTTGACCATAAATGATAGTATGAGAAGCACTACTGCCTTTAATCTCTCCTCCAATATCCCCCTCGCCGAAAACAAGCTGCTCACCGCCATAAATTTTAGTCCCCTCTACTTTCCCTCCATTTCCAACACTTTGGTGCCCGCCTTCTTTAACAACAGCATTTTTCGAAAAACCTTGTTTTCCCTTTAAAGCCTGAACATTTTCAATTCCACCATGTTCAATTTTACTATTCTCACTGAGTCCTCCTGCATACACATAAAGCTCTGCACCATTCCTTACAGTGTTATTAATGGATCGCCCTGGACTATCAATCTCACCATCATTTGAAATGTATGCTTTACCTTCATTATCAAGGATATAATTTTCTAATATTGCCCCATCTTTAATGGAAATAAGTTCAGGCTTTTTAAGAAACGCAGTATTTTGTTCTTGTGCATTATATCCAGCATTGTCACGATGACTGCTGTCAAGCTCCTGTTGACTCGCAAACACTCTAGCACCCTTATCCATGATAAAATCGCTAGGCTTTTTCAAAAAGTCTAATTCATTGCGCGTTCTTATCATGACATCATGAGAGGCTCCAAGTATGCATCTGCCTGTTTTCATATCCTCATTGTATTGATCGTGAAATACCTTATCATTTTCATAACTTGAAGATTGACAAAAAAGTGCTGCTCTTCCCTCATTTGCAGCAGCAGCTTGCACAAAACAGCTGCTCAACATGAGTATCCAACAATGTCGTTTCCATTTATATTGTAGAGCCATATCCTCCCCCCTTCACGCCTGCATAGACACTGAACGTAATTAGCTCTACAAAACATATTTTCAACCTTAGATTGCAACAATCCTTCTTAAAAATCCTCCTTATTTCATAAAAAACCGTTCTTTACAGTTTTTTTAATACTTTTTTGATCAAGAATATAAGGGCGTTTTTATAGTGCTTCTTTAGCATTTCCTCAGAATTTTCTTATCAAAAAAAAGTAATGCATAATCAAGTATATAAGGGTATACAGTTTATCATGAACAACGAAGCTGCGTGCTCTGAAAAATTGTTCTCTGATGCTGCATTAAAAACTTAAAAAAACTAATCATACATTTAAAGATAACTAAAAAATAACCATATCGTTAGAAACTATAGCGTACACCTAAAATACCCTGAAAGGACTGTTTTGTTTTATGTCCTTTAACATAATGGGCCTCACCATATAACTTTAACTTCTCACTCACAAAACTGCTTAAACCTAATCCTAACTTACCTGCATTGCCCGATAAGTCCGTGGTAAATGGATGACGTTGATTAATTAATGTTTGATTGTCATCTTTATTCTCACGCAACCATGCTGCTGTAATATACGCAAGCGATGAGGAATCCATGTGAGAACCAAATTCATATCCTAAAGATAAGCCAACCTCACTGCGTAATGAAGTAAATGGACGCATGTCACCTGTCATGCCATTCGATAACTTGATTTCTTTACCCTCAACACGCAACCATGTAAATTGTCCATAAGGCTGCAACCAACTGTTCTTTGACGTCTTAAGTCGATAACCAGCTTCAAAGGAAGTTCCCAATGCCCTTTGAGTATATGTTCCTTCAATCTCTAAACCATTCGTTGAAACGGCTTTTAGAGTATTTTGATAATGATTGTATTTTAAAATACCATCGAGATACCATCCACTATGATCAAAATAAGTGACATAAGCACCAATACCATAAGTATTGATTCCACTGTTACCCCCCCGTGCATGCGCAACACGGGCACGATCATAACTGCCAAAACCACCTATATAAAACTCTCCATTTTCCCACTCGCCTAAACCATTGATCCCCAAAACGATACCGGTCTGATCCAGTTTAAAATCTATATGCTCTGTCGCAATGCTCTCTTTAGATTTAATCGCATAAGTCCATAAAGCTGCATTCTTTTTACTTTTATCTAGAACTCCTCTTCCCGCACGTACGGTTTGCATTTCATTGTGAAAAACCATCACTGGAGCCACAGACATAGACAATACCGCATCTGTAGAGGGAGTGGTCAAAAAGTGAGAAACTGAAAGTTTCTCACTAAATTGTGGCAAAGGTTGTTCTTTATGAACTGGACGTAAAATCATTTGATCGGCTAAAGATTGAGAAGAGGTTGAAACAGCAGTTTGTTGTTTTTCATCAGAAAGAGGATGAGAACTTCCTGAACCTAAAACTTCAATAACGTGACTTCCAAGAGAGAAAACAGTTGGAGATACAGAAGCCTGAGATTTTTGCCTTAAGTTTTGGCAGTTCTCTCTTCGACGTGGCAATTTTATAACATGCGCTTGTGGTGCTGCAATCGTTGAAAGAGAAGAAACCGATTGATTTTGATTTAAATGCCGCACAGATCTGCTTCTACTACGTGGTAAACTGTTGAGAAATGAAACATTATCAATAAATACTGCAGATAAATACCAAACTTTTTCGCCCCCACCCTCATCAATTCTCTGTTTTAAACCATACGTATAGGTTCCGCCATCAATAGTTTTAACATTTGCACCAGAAAAGCTTCTCAGGGTAAAATGTGCTCCTCCACTTTGATCAAAAATTAAATCAAGTTCTGTTGAAGAAGGATCAACAATTTCAATACCAGAATCTACGACACTTATTGTATGAAAACCACTCCCATTCTCAATAAAGAGGTAATCACCTTTTCCTTCTGCAAGGCTAACATTAAGGTCAAAATGTAGACTCCCTGCTAGATTATCAATATAAAGCTGAGAGTAATATAAATCATCTTCAGAAGAAGTAAAAATGACTTTTCCTACACCGCTTAACTGCTGAATGCGTGTACTTTTATCGTCAAACCCACGAGCAACGGAGTATAATTGAGCGTCTTCTCCGTTTAATTCAATGTTTTCTACTATAGTTTGTTGACCATTATCTCCAGCATCAAGATGGAGCCCACCAAAATCCTGAACTTTTATTTCTCCTCCTAATATTGCACCAGGAGAAATCCATGAATTAGCATTACCTTCAATCGTTAGATTCTTTACAATTCCACCTGCATAGACTTCTTGAACACCACCAGTGCGTAAAATGACTGTATTTGCTTCACCTCCTGCTAAAACACGCTGCACACCCTCTGAAAAGATTTCAGCATTTACAGCTAAACCGCCGGCTTTTTCTGCAAAGTTATCATCATTAGGAAACCATTTAGCAAGAGTTTGTATTCCTCCACTCATCACTTTTGTTCCCACAGCCATCCCATCATCATATACATTCTGCTGTCCTGGCGTATCACCTTGACCATACAGTATCGTGTTATAAGCGCTGCTCCCCACAATTCCACCATTTACATAACCATCTCCGAAAACAAGCTGCTCCCCACCATAAATTTCAGCTCTCAATGCGGTTCCTCCTCCCTCCACTCTTTGTTTTCCATCCTCGTAAATAATCGTAAATTCTGAAATCCCTTGTTCCCCTACAATCTCAACACCACCATTTTCAATGGTTGTATTTTTACTGAAACCACCAGCTTCAACATAAAGTCTTCCTGATCCCTGAATTGTATTATTAATAGACTTCTTAAGAACACCTTGCTCTCCATCATCAGAGACATAAACTACGTTATCATCACCGAGCCAAGAGCTTTGTAGAATTCCTCCTCCTTCCCCAATGCTGTAATGAATTACATCAGAGATACTAAAATCTTTTGACGATGTCATATTTTCTTCTTTTTCAGGAAGCTTATCTATAGGCGACTCCACATGAGGTGAAGGAATTACAGGAGCAGAAGTTATTTGTGATGTAGCCAAAGACCAAGTCTTTCCCCCATTATCATCTTTTGTCTTTAAGCCATACATGTAAGCTCCACCATCAATCGTACTCGTCTCTTCACCAGAAAAATCTGTCAGAGTAAAATGCGCATTTCCGCTTTGAACATGAATTAAATCAAGCTCCAAAACTAAATTCTGATCTTGTAGAGGAGAATTGGTAATTTCAACACCAGAATCGATAACACTTATGGTGTGATTACCTGATCCTTGTTTTATCAGAAGATAATCACCGCGCTGTTCTGCAAAATTAGTATGCAACCTAAAATGTAAACTCCCTGAAAGATCATTGATCTCAAGTTTAGAGTAATGTGGATTAAACACGGTAGAAGTAAAAATAACACGACCATTCCCACTCAGATTCTCAATCAAAGAACTTTCACCATCTATATTAGAGGCAATCGCGTACAATTTTGTATCTCTGCCATTTAAGACAATTTTTTCTACTTCAGTACGAGATTGCTCTGCACCAGCATAAAGATAAATCCGTCCAGAATCATTAACCGTTGTCTTTCCTTCCAATGTTGCGCCACCATGTAACCATGATTGTGCTTGATCCTTAACGGTTAAATCTTTTACATAACCTCCTAAATCTATTGCCTGAAAAGCAGTCCCTTCTAAAAGAACGCCAATCGCGATTCCTCCCGCTAAAACATGTTGCTGTCCACCAGAAAAGACCTTCGTATCAAAGGCAAAACTGCTATACTCGTCTAGATCCTCTTCTCCATAAAGATTTTGTATCCCTCCTTCCATGATCTGTGTGTTAAAAACCTCTCCATCACCATACACATTCTGATATCCTCGCACTCCATTCTCACCAGAAACGATAGTGTCATAGGCGCTGCTCCTCACCGTCGCACCTTTAATATCAGACTTTCCTGAAACAAATTGCTCACCTCCGTAAATTTTAGCCCCTTCAGCTTTTCCCCCCTCTTTAACCTTTTGTTGCCCACCTTTATGAACAATAGTATCCTGTGAAAGACCCTGTGTTTTAATAAGCTCAGTGCCACCTCTTTGAATTGTCGTATACAAGCTAAAACCACCGCTATAAACGGAAAGCTTTCCACCATCTTTAACTGTATTACTAATTGAAGTTTCTCCATTGCTATCAACTTCCTTGCTACTCGTGTCAAAGCTAGGATCTGCAATAGAAATAGTTGTTCCTTGATCAATTGTGAGTTCTGTAAGTAAATCACTTGATGAACCAGTATATGGTTTCAATACACTATCAAAAACTTGAGAAGTTGTCTCATCAATGGTGTGGTTTGCATCTAAGTACCAAATTTTACCAGTACCCTTATTGTTTCTATGTTTCAAACTGTACCGATAGGTTCCGGCATCAACAGTTCCGATTTTTTCACCAAAAGTGTTTGTCAGAGTAAAATGGGCATTTCCGCTGCGATCAGTAATTAATTTAAGCTTTTTGTAAGAAGAATTTGTAATTTCACGCCCAGAATCAGCCACACTTATTGTGTGAGAACCAGAGCCCCTTTTTTTAATCACAAGATAATCACTAAGCTGCTTGGCAAAATTGACATTAAAATCGAAATGTAAAGAACCTGAAAGATCATCGATATTAAGCTGTGAATAATGCTTATTAGTCCCTAAAGACGTAAAAATAACTCTCCCATTTCCTTTTAAATTCTTAACATTAATCTCAGTTTTTTTGCCGTTATCTTCAGACGCAATAATGTATAGTTTGCTATCTTCTCCATTTAAATTAAGATTTTCTACTTCCGTAACAGCTTCACCATTTCCAGCATAGAGATAGAGGTTGCCAAAATCATTAACATTTGTATCCTTATCTAATATCGCACCGGCAAAAACCCATGATTGTGCTTGATGATTAATTGTTAGATTATCCACGTATCCAGAATCATATATCTTCTGAGTAGCTCTATCGTATAAAGTAACTTCGCTCGCATTCCCTCCTGCAAAGATATTCTGCATACCATTTTTAAAAAGTTCGGTACTCAGTGCAAAAGCCCCCTCATTAATTGTAAAATCTTCATCTTTTATATCGGCTGTATCAGCATCTTCTGAGAAACCGTTATGAAAATTCTCTTTACCATCAAGATTCTGGACACCACCTTTCATAATCTTTGTGTCAACAGCCATCCCCCCACTATAGACACTTTGTATTCCTAGCATTCCATCTGCAGCATGAATTTCAGTGCCATAAGCACTACTTGCCTTATCTTCACGCGACAAACCATCCCCAAGAAACCCCTTACCAAAAATAATCTGCTCACCGCCATGGATTTGAGCCCCTTCTGCATTTGCACCACTCTCAACAATTTGTTTTCCCCCTTTTTTAACAGCGGCATATTCCGAACTGCTCAAGTTTTGGACAAACTCAATCCCACCATGCTCAATTGTCGTATCCCTGCTAACACTTGCTGCATCAATGTAGAGTTTTCCCCCTTCTCTAACCGTATTATTAATGGAATAAGCTGCATCTTTATAGTTAAAGCTATTTATTTCAGAACCTTCAGAGTCACGGTTAGTAATATAGATCGTAGCACCATCGCTTATTATTGAATTTGGGAGTACTTCAAAGAATAGCTTTTCTAATCTCTTCCTTTCCTCTTCTGAAAGATCACTTCCTTCTACTGTCTGTTTATTCTCTATCTTTTTTGATCCCCCCTTTTTTTCTTTTAGTCCCCTCACTTCCGATAACAACTTTCTTGTCTCTTCTAGGTGTTCACTGATACTTACTGGTGTTAATAACTTTTCTCTTGGTGTAGCTACTCCATATGCACTCGCAATCTTGACAAAAAAACCACTGGCCATTACCGCACAAAAACTTAATTTCAATTTGCGTTGCATTATTTACACTCCATAATTTTAAATTTAAATTCTCCCATTTAGAAAAAAGTGCATAGATCAAAACAACACAACGTAATTGCTCAACCTCATGTCTTTTAAGATAGCAAAGCATTCGATGGATTAAGCTCTGACAGATCAAATATACACCATGTGTTTTAAAATGCATGCACAACTAAAAGATTTAATTTGTTTTAGATACACTTTAAAAGTGTTATAATTGCATCCATGAAAAATATTTTTAATATTTTGAGACACTAAACACTGATCTACGAATAAGATTGATTCCTTAATAGATAAAAATGGCATTAAACTTTAAAGGAAACAGCAATGTGAATGAGAGCTGCGTTTATGGCCACCTATTGCCATCTTCTACAGCATTTAAAACAGTGTCTTTATTTTATTCAATATGGATAATATATAGATCACTTATTCATACTCATCAGTCCATAATCATTGTTCTAATATATAACGAAGTGTCATAATATTGACTCGACACCGATTTGAAATTTCTATAGTTATAGTCAGTTAACTCGTCATTTGATTTGTCATATACTAAAAGGGACATTCTATTCATGTCTATAAACTCAGAAATGAAAGCTACAAGCAACAGAAACTCCCCTCGTCGGATTTTATTTGCAAGCCTTATTGGCCCAACAATTGAATTCTTTGATTTTTATGTCTTTGGCACTGCCGCAGCTCTTATATTTCCTCATGTGTTTTTTCCAACACAAAATGATCAAATTGCTATTTTACAATCTTTCCTAATATTTGGAGCAGCCTTTTTTGCCCGCCCTTTTGGATCAGTTGTTTTTGGACATTTTGGAGATAAGATTGGAAGAAAAGCAACACTTATCGCTTCTCTTCTCACAATGGGTCTTTCAACAGTCATTATTGGTTTTCTTCCTACTTATGAAATAGCTGGGTGGTTTGCCCCTTTCCTCTTAACCTTGTGCCGTATTGGACAGGGAATTGGATTAGGAGGAGAATGGGGAGGAGCTGTTTTGCTCGCTACAGAAAATGCCCCTCCAGAAAAGCGCGGCTGGTATGCAATGTTTCCCCAATTAGGCGTTTCAATAGGTTTGTTTTTATCTATTGCTGTTTATTTGGGTCTGCTGCATTTCCTTGATCGTGAAGAACTTTTAGCTTGGGGATGGCGTATTCCTTTTATTGCTTCAGTTGTTTTTATGATTATAGGATTATGGGTCCGTCTTTCAATCAATGAAACTGTTCAATTCAAAAAAACTCTTGAAAGTAAAAAACATGTCAAAGTTCCTATCATAGATGTCTTTTTAAAATGTCCACGAATCCTATTTCTTGGAATATTTTCTGGTATGGCAACTTTTGTTTTGTTTTACTTGGTTACTACATATTTGTTAAGCTATTCAACAAACCATTTGCAATTGCCATTTCATCAAGCTCTTCAAATCGAAATTGTCGGTGCTATTTTTTGTGGGATTTTTACTGTCATCACGGGAAGACTCGCTGACCGTATTAGACGTAGAACTTTGATGATTTGGATTACAATCATCACCGGTATTTATTCTTTCGCAATTCCTTATTTCTTAAATTCTGGAGTTATAGGAGTCCTTGCAATGTCTGTCATTGGCTTATCTCTCATGGGAATGATATACAGTCCTCTTGGTGCTGTTTTGGCTTCACCATACCCAACAGCAATTCGATATACCGGTTCTTCTATTACTTTCAATTTATCTGCTATTGTAGGAGCATCTCTCGCGCCTTATATTGCAGAATATCTGGTGCAACATTTCGATACATCTTATATCGGTTATTATTTGCTTCTTGCTTCTTTTATTTCACTGATTTGCTTCGTCGGATTTACAGATGATGAAATATCCAACTAAAATATAATAACGAAGAATAAAATAAGGACTGGCGGCAAAAATGCTGCCAGTTTCGTTTTTAAAGATAGGGGTTGAGGTATTTTCCACCACAATATTCCTGCAAACAAGGCACTCAAAAAGAAAAATAAAAAATCTGCAATATTGCTTATATAAGAAACAGCAAACATTTCTGATAAGATATGCGTTGTCCCCAACCATGAAACGCAAAAGAAGGCCAACATCACAGCCCATAAAACAAGCAAAATTCGATCAATAATTATCATTATGGCGTTTCGTTTTTTTAATTATAGTCCATATATTTAACATGCCTAAAAGAAAAATCACAATAAAAACCCAACGCCCTCCCCCTGAGCCTTCCGTAATAAAAAGTGCAGGATTTACTATTCCCAGTAATCCTATAAAAATCAGAACAATAGATACAAGACGCATTAAACCTGTTTTTCCCAGCGACAATCTTCAGTCTGTTGCCAATACGTTAAATTATGATTTTCCATTTTATATTTTTTCCACTGTGCACGAACGAGATTCAACTGCTCTTCACTTCTACCATCAAATATCACGACAAGCCGTTGATAAGCATCAATATCCGAACAAACAGCTCCCTCTATGAGAAAACGAATCTTTGAATCATTCGGATTTTCTTGTCCTGTCGTAAGAAATACAGGCTGAAAGTTTGGATATTGATCACACTCCGTTCCATGTCCAATAAATGATTCATCAGTATAAACCCATAAATGTATATCTATAGAATCGCGTTGTTCTTTACTCACACATTGTATTGTTACTTTACCAAAACGAGCCAATGCACGCTCCACAAGCGTCGGCAAAATATCCTTCAGCGTTGACTGCGTCAAATGATAGAATAAAATATCCAATCTCTTAAGCCTTCATCATTCTTTATAAAAAGCTAACATCTTTTTAAAAAAAATTCTATATCCCTAATACAAAGGAAACGGTTCAAGATATAAACCCTCTTTTTTGATTGAGATGCATTATCTTTTTGCACGTGTCTTTAAAAGACAAAAATTTTTATCTTCAACGTTAATAAAAAAGTTTTTTAAGTTATTTTCTAGATTCTTTGTAGACTATAGTTGAAAATAAAATATAATGTACGGAAAATTTAAAGAGGACCTCATAGGCAATTTTATATTATTTATTTGGTAAAAATATCCAATTCATGAAAGGGTATTTTTTCAAACTTTATTACATTTTAACCGAAAGCAGTAAGAATATTTGCTATCGAATTAAAAACTGAGGATTTTCCCCAATTTATGCGTATTATTGAGTTCTACATCCTGAAACGTGTCATTGTTTTGTTTAGTTCTGTCATGATTGCAGCAGTGGGCGTTAGTTGGACTATACAAATTCTTGCACGGATAAACTTTCTCACAACAAGTAAACAAACACTCCTCACAGTCTTACAATTTTCACTCTCATTGGTTCCTTCTGTTATTTTTGTTGTCATTCCGTTTGCATTAGTCATCGCAATTACAACCATCCTCTCAGCAATGCATCAAGACTCAGAACTTGCTGTCATCAATGCCTCTGGTTTTCCTAAAAGTACTGTTTGGAAACCTATCCTTCTTCTTGCTATTGTTGCATCCTGTATCTCCTTTTCTATAGCTAATTTTGTTGTTCCTCAAGCGCGTCTTCATATGCGACAAATGCTAGCAAGCGCTCATTTTGATCTTATTAATCTATTCATTAGTGAAGGGAGCTTCCAAAAACTCGCCAATAACCTTTACATAGAAATTGGCGAACGAAATCCAAATGGAACACTTGAACGCCTTTTCATTGCCGACCAGCGTGATCCTAAGACTGATCTTTTTTATTATGCAACAGACGCATCCATTGTGAGCAATAAAAACGGCAGTTTTCTGGTTCTCAATAACGGTGAAATAGAAAGAGTCAATCATCAAAATAACAGTGTTTCAATCGTGCAATTTAGCTCATATACTTTTAGCCTAGGAGAGTTTATCCCTAGTGATAAAACACCTACTCTTTATCCAAAAGATCGGTCTCTTTCTTATTTACAAAACCCTGACCCAAAAGATCCCTACTATCAACGAAAACCACTCCAATATAAAGCTGAATTTCACCGCAGATTAACACAATGGCTCTACCCTATTGTTTTTTCACTTATTGCATTAGCAGCAGCAGGGGATGTACGCTCCCATCGACAAGCTCGTCATTCCGCAAATATCTCGGCAATTGCCCTTTCTTTTCTGGTGTATTGGATAGGATATTTTTTCGCAGAAAAAGCAAAAAGCGATCTTGCATACGTTCCTCTCCTTTATATTATACCTATAGGAACAAGTGCATTTGTCTTTTTTATGCTTTTAACGAATCATAAAATTGGGCTTCCCACAAAAGTTAATGAGATACTTCAAATCGCTTTTCAAAAAATAATGAACAAATTTGAACATCGAAAATCTCAAGATTCCTCGGATAAAATATCATGATTGGGTGGACACTTGGACGATATTTTTTTATACGGTATCTTAAAATAACTTGTTATTTCTGGGGAAGCATTTTTGTTCTTGCTCTTTTAATCGATTTCACAGAGAATTCCGGTAGGCTATCTTCCCTTCCGCATTATACAGCAAAAGATGCATTTTTCCTCTCTGTTTTACGCATCCCTTTTATCATGCAACAACTTATCCCTTTCATTGCACTCTTTTCTGCAATGGCAACGCTTATCTCGCTCAACAAAAAACTTGAACTTGTGGTGACTCGTTCAATCGGTGTTTCTGCATGGCAATTTCTTATGCCAGCTTGTTTTGGAGCTTTTCTTTTAGGATTATTTTCAATTCTTCTCATTAATCCACTTGCTGCATGGGGATTTTCTCAAGCAGAAAAAAAGATGACTGAATGGCGCAATCACAATGTACTAACACCTCTTCACAATACAAGTATCCACTGGTTAACACAACGTACAAATTTAGGCAGAACAACCATTGGTGCTAAATCTATCACCGATCAAGGACTTTCTCTTCTCGATGCCACCTTTGTACAATACAATGACAATGCAACCGTTAAAAATTGGATTAACGCCCCAAAAGCAACCTTGACTAATGGATTTTGGCTATTAACAAATGGAACAATCTATAAAATAGGGTATCCTCCTGAAAAATTTACCGTGTTGCAAATAAAAACCAATCTAAAACCTGAATTTTTAACGGAACGTTTAGTGAATCCCGCAACTATTCCATTTTACCAATTGCCAAAAAAAATTATGATTGCACGTTCATTTGGCTATTCTGCTAATAATTTTGATATGTATTTCCAATCTTTGATTGCATTACCGGCATTGCTTGTGGCAATGACCCTCATTGCAGCAACTGTATCTTTAAATTTTACACGTTTTGGGCAATCTAGAATGTTGATTCTTGGTGGCGTAATAGCTGGGTTTATGCTTTATGTTATTTCCGTACTTGTTCAAGCTTTCGGTAATGCTGGATATATTCCACCAATTATTGCAGCTTGGACACCCGTTGTTATTGCGTTATTCTTAGGAATCTCTTTTTTACTTCATAAAGAGGATGGCTAAGTGAAAGCATTAACACTTAAAAAAACTATTTTAACAAAATTAAGTGCTCTCGCTTTTAAAAGTGTTGTGGGGGGTATTTTAGGAAGTGCTTTGTCTTATTGTGCGCACGCTCAAAGCCTTCAATCTCCTTCTCAAAGTCGCATTCAAAATCTGGAACCTCCTCTTTTGCTCTCTGCGGATGAACTCATCTACAATCGTGATGAAAACACTGTTTCTGCACACGGTAATGTCCAAATCGAATATGATGGCAATAAAGTTGTCGCTCAAAAAATTATTTACAATCAAAAAACAGGACGGCTTATAGCACAAGGGAACGTTGAAATTACTCAAAAGGATGGTAATAAAATTTATTCCAACCAAATTGATATGACCAAAGATCTTGGCGAGGGTTTTGTAAACGCCCTACGTATTGATACAGCCAACAATGTTCACTTTTCAGCCCAAAATGCTACACGCAAACACAATCACATAACAGTCTTTGAAAATGCAACCTATACAGCCTGTGAACCTTGCTCTTATAAACCAGATAGAGACGTCCTATGGAAAATTAAAGCAAGAAAGATCATATGGAATAATAGCGTCAAAAAAATTCGGTTTGAAAATAGCAGTTTTGAAGTTTTTGGTGTACCGATTATAAAATTTCCAAATTTTGAGATCTATGATCCAACTGTCAGGCGTGCTAGCGGTCTGCTTACTCCTCATTTTTTTTATACTGATTATCTCGGTATGGGGATAAAGAATTCTTATTTCTGGAATCTCGCCCCCCATTATGATTTTACCCTTTCTTCTACGGTTTATACCCAACAAGGGCTTTTAACCGAAGGGGAATGGCGTCAGCGTTTAAAAACGGGCCGTTATAACATTCGCTTTGCTCATATATATCAAATGAAACCGCATAGATTTGATAATGATACGATTGATGCCCAACATAAAAACCGTTATATGCTGGCGACAAAGGGGGATTTTCGTATTAACTCACACTGGACTTATGGATGGGATATTCTTGCACAATCAGATCGGCATTTTAGTCGTGCCTATAAACTTGAAAACTATAACAATCCTACACAACTTTCTCAGATCTATCTGAATGGTCTTGCAGGAAAAAATTATTTTGATATGCGTTTTTATCATTTTAAAGTTCAAGATTCAATACTGAATGATCCTCATTATGAACGTCACTCTCGACAAGCGTGGGTCTTACCACGCATCGATTATTTTTTCACACCAGATGAACCCATTTATAATGGAGAGCTTACCTTCCATAGTAATATGCAATCAGTTTATCGTCGCCATGCTGACTTCAGTTCACCCGACCAGAACGGAAACCCTCTCAACACAGTAAGACTTTCTGGTATGGCTGGAAATAGTTTGCGTTTAACAAACGAGCTTCAGTGGAGAAAGCGCTTCAACACGCACAATGGACTCATCTTGACCCCTCTTCTCTCTCTACGAGCTGATATCATTACAACCAATGCAAGCGAAAATCACACAGATTTTATAGAAAACAATACCTTATCCGCAATTCATGGTTCAGCAATTCGTGGCATGGCAACAGCAGGGTTGGAACTACGCTATCCCTTCCTCATTACAGCTGATCATTCTACACATATTATAGAACCAACTGCACAAATTTTTATACGCAATAATGAACAATATATTGGACAAATTCCTAATGAAGATGCTCAAAGCTTTGTCTTTGATGCAACCACTCTCTTTCAACGAGACAAATTTTCTGGTTATGATCGTGTAGAAGGTGGTACAAGAGCCAATATAGGTATAAGATATTCTGGAAGCCTTAATGATAATTGGTCTCTTTATGGTCTCATTGGACAATCCTTTCATCTAGCAGGAAAGAATTCTTTTGCAGAAAAGGACTTTATCAATGTCGGTACTCATTCTAGCTTAGAGGCAAAACGTTCAGACTATGTTGCAATGTTTGGTACAACCCATAAAAGTGGTTTTTCCTTAGAAACGCGTGGACGCTTTGATAAAAAAACAGGAAAAATCCGCCGTAGTGAAATCGAAGCATCACAAAAATGGCAAAATTTTTGGGCGGCTCTACAATATGCCTATATCGCAAAGCAACCAGATTATGAATATTCTCAAGAGCGCCAAGAAATTTCTTTTCAAACAGGACTTAAATTGGCAGATTATTGGTCCATTAATAGCAACGCCGGTTATGATTTAGTATCTGGTACATTTATAAAGCGAGGAATTAGCTTGAGTTATATGGATGAATGTTTCGGGTTAACATTCGGTTATCAACAGGTAACGAATCCAGGCAGGAAAGCACCCTTGCAAAACTTTAATTTCTCTCTTTCATTGCGTACGATTGCAGATATCGGAAAAAAGATAGATTAATTTATAAAGGGAATGTATCAGTCATTTAACTTATCATTGTTTTTATGAAAGAAAGCGTGTATTTTAAGTTGTTGATGAGAATTAATAAACAATGCGAAAGCCTATTTACATGAATAAATTGAAAAAGCGTTTTCTTGCTTTATTTTATATTGCATCTTTGAGCGTAAGTAGCCTGCTAATAAATGGATTTTTGATTCCGACAGTCTTTGCGCAGACTTCTATTGTTGTTACAGTTAATGGCAACCCCATCACAAATTATGATATACAAAGACGCCTTGCTTTTCTCAGGCTACAACAAAAGCAAGGCAATTTGGTGGCACAGGCTAAAAAAGAGCTTATTGACGAAAAGCTAAAAAATATTGAAATAAAACGTCGTAATATTGAAGTAAGCAATGATGAAGTTGATAGAGCTTTTGAGAATTTTGCGACACAAAATAATATGACGATTGATCAGCTCAACCAGATTCTGATCCAAACTGAGATCACAGTGCAACACTTTAAAGATTACATCCGTGGACAAATAGGATGGGGGCGTCTTGTTAGCGCACGCTATCAAGCTGAAACAGGTATGATTAGCGAACAAGAAGCTGTACGCAGAATATTAAAAAATGGTGGTGTAAAACCTTCAACCAACGAATATACATTACAGCGAATTGTTTTTGTCATTCCTGCACATCGTCGTTCAGAGATCTTTGAAAGACGTCAAAGAGAAGCAAGTAATTTTCGCGCACATTTCCGTGGATGTGCCAATGCTCACAATCAAGCAAGAGGTATTTTAGACGTTACTATCCGCCACTTAGGAAAGTTTCTGGAGCCACAACTTCCTAATGCATGGGAACAAGCTATTCTTGCAACGCCTGCTGGAAAGATGACAAAATTACAAGAAACATCTGATGGAATCGAAGCAATTGCTGTCTGCAAAATAAAAAGAGTTTCTGATGATTATGTCGCTCGACTGATATTTTCTCTTCAAGATAGTAAAAAAAGAAGCCCGCAAAAACTTGAAGAATTAAGCGACAAATATTTAGGAGAACTGCGCCGAGTGGCACGCATTCAAAATTCATAATGGCTGCTCTTATTGTTAGCGGTGGTGATCCTGCCGGAATTGGTCCTGAAATAGTATTAAAAGCGTGGAATTTGCGTGTTACGCGCCAAATTCCACCTTTTGTACTTCTTGCTGATCCAGATGTTATTCGTTCGCGCGCTCGTTTTTTACAGATTGATGTTGAGGTGCAATCTGTTTTAATCAATAATCCTGCAAAAAATTTTCAAAACGCTCTTCCTATCATACCGTTAAAAAACAAACAAAGTGATCAATTAGGTATACCTTCATCGAATAATGCCGCTGGAATTATTGAAGCAATTAAACGCTGTGTTCAATTGATTCAAAATGGCCATGCATGTGCACTTATCACTTGTCCTATTGCAAAAAAGAGTCTTTATGATGCCGGTTTTCAATTTCCAGGTCATACAGAACTTTTAGCCGATTTAGCCCATAAAGCTTTTCATAAATGTTATCATCCAGTTATGATGTTAGCAGGACCCCGATTAAAAACAGTACCAATAACTGTTCATATTCCATTTAAAAATGTTCCTTCACAGCTTACCCGTGATTTAATTATTCAAACGGTACTTATTACTGAATATGACTTAAAAACAAGGTTTAAAATAACGTCACCCCGACTAGCTGTTGCTGGTCTTAATCCTCATGCTGGAGAAGGAGGTGCAATGGGAAAAGAAGATATTGAAATTATCACTCCTGCTATTGAATATCTTAAAAAGAAAGGACTCAATATTGCAGGCCCGCTGCCTGCCGACACAATGTTCCATGAATGCGCAAGAAAAGCATATGACGTTGCCATTTGTATGTATCATGATCAAGCCCTTATCCCTGTTAAGACATTAGACTTTGATAGCACTGTTAATGTCACGTTAGGTCTACCTTTTATTCGCACGTCTCCAGATCACGGGACTGCTTTTGACATTGCTGATAAAGGGATAGCCTCTCCCGAAAGCTTTATTGCTGCTCTTAAACTTGCAAATCAACTTGCAAAAAATAGTTTAAACCCATGCCAATAGATAATCTCCCTCCTCTGCGTGAGGTCATTGATATATATGGATTACAAGCGCATAAATCTTTGGGGCAGAATTTTCTTTTTGATCTTAATTTAACATCTAAAATTGCTCATCAAGCAGGCAATATAGAAGGAAAACCTGTTCTTGAAATTGGTCCTGGTCCTGGAGGTCTCACACGTGCCTTGCTAGCAAAGGGTGCCATTGTAACAGCAATAGAACGCGATGAGCGCTGCATACCGGCTCTCTTAGAAATAGAAAAACACTATCCTAAAAAATTAAAAGTTATTTGTAATGATGCACTGAAGCAAGATTTCTCAAAACTCTTTGAAACAAGCCCTGTAAAACCGCGCATTATTGCAAATCTTCCCTATAATATTGGGACACAACTCTTATTAAATTGGCTTTTGACTGAACCATGGCCTCCTTTTTATGAATCAATGACATTGATGTTTCAACGTGAAGTTGCCAAACGGATTACAGCTAAACCTCAATCTACTCATTATGGACGTCTTAGTGTCTTAACTGGCTGGCGTACCACTGCTAAAATTGCTTTTGATGTCCCCCCTCAAGCCTTCATACCAATACCTAAAGTAACGTCTTCCGTTGTTCATATTATTCCGCGAATACAACCTCTTTCCTGCTCTGCACAAAAACTAAGCCTCGTCACAAAAACCGCCTTTGGGCAAAGACGAAAAATGCTTCGTCAAAATCTCAAAATACTTGGAGGTGAAGAGCTATTAGAAAAAGCTGGAATTGATGGAACGCGCCGTGCTGAAACGCTCTCGATTTCTGAATTTGTAACTTTAGCGCATCTAGTGCTCTAAAAAATGCACTTTGTGTTATAAAACCTTTTTTAATCACAATATTTATCGATTTTTTCAGCAATAAGCCCATCAACAAAAGAACCAAGATACGAACAACGCTCACGTTTTACGGTTTCAGCTAAATAAATTGATTTAATAAAAGATAAAGACTGATCTAAATCTTCGTTAATCACAACATAATCATAAGAAAGCCAATGCTTTAACTCCGTTCGTGCATTTTCCAATCGCAAATTGACAGTATCTTGACTATCTTCTGCTCGACGATGTAAACGCGAAACAAGCTCTTTCATTGATGGTGGAAGAATAAAAACAGATACAGTGTCTCCTAGCATCTTTTTTTGCAGCTGCTCGGTACCTTGATAATCAATATCAAATAACATATCTTGGCCAGCATTCAATGCGCTTTCAACAGTTTCACGTAAAGTGCCATAATAATTTCCGTGAACTTCTGCCCACTCAATAAATTCATCCCTATCACGCTTATATTCAAACTCTTCCTTTGAAATAAAGTAATAATGCAGCCCATCTACTTCACTAGGACGCCTTTTCCTTGTGGTCATACTTACGGAAAGCTCTAATTGTCCCTCTTTTAGAAGTAATCGAGAAATTGTTGATTTACCAGCACCTGAAGGCGAAGAAAGAATAAATAAAAAACCGCGGCGTTGATTTATTTTTATAGCACTCAATTTACTTTCAAAGACTGTCATTACATCACTCTACTTTGTTCATAAATGTTTCTCCAAAATTTGAATTATACATTATCTCAACCTCTCCCCTAATCAATGTGTTTTCTTAGCAATTCTCAATGTTATTTTGCTCTTTTTTGAGATAAGGTATTAGCAGTATATTCACTTTTTTCTTAAATATTTTTATCCATACGCCAACCCACTTGTGACAGACAAGAAAATGATTTTTTATCATTCTCATAAAAAATTTAAATAGAAAAATTTTACTATATTTGGGATTCTCATTTACGATGCAAAAAGATGTGTTATCACTATAAATTCAATGTTTTGCCTTTAATTCTCGCCACTTGCGAACATTCATATTATGTTCCTCTAAAGTTCGAGAAAAAACATGCCCTCCTGAACCATCAGCAACAAAATAAAGTGCATCACTGCTTGGTGGATGTGCCACCGCTTTTAAAGAATCTCGACCTGGATTTGCAATAGCCGTTGGGGGCAAACCATTAATTTTATAAGTATTATATGGTGTTTCCTTCTCAAGATCTGAACGATAAATTGCACGACCGGATGGTTTTCCTTTTCCTCCGAAGAGACCATAAATTACTGTTGGATCCGATTGAAGACGCATATGCTTTGTAAGGCGGTTATAAAATACCGCAGCAACCATTGGTCTTTCTGCTGCAATTCCCGTTTCTTTCTCAACAATTGAGGCTAATATAACAAATTCATCAATTGATTTAATGGGTAAATCAGGTGAACGCGTAGCCCATATAGCATGAATTAATTTTGTCTGTCCTTCACGCAACCTGTTTACAATCTCTTTACGCGTTGTTCCCCGAATAAAACGAACAGTATCCGTCATTAAATAACCTTCTGGAGGCAAAATTTTTGGAAGGTCTCCAATCAAAATTTCATTCGCAGCTAATCGATCGAAAACTTGCTGAACCGTTAAACCTTCAGGTACTGTAAATGTATACTCTATAGATTTTCCTTTCACAAGAATATCCATAATATCCTGCATCGAAGCATGAGCTGGAATTAAATATTCACCAGCCTTCAGATGCGTTGTTTTTTGGTGATAACCAACCCCATAAACAAAAATATCTGATGATCGAATGAAACCACGTTTTTCTAGCAATGAAGCAATTTCACGAATTCCGGTACCAGGATGGATAAGAACAATTTGTTCTTCCTCAATTTTTCCCTTTTCTTCAAAAATACTTTTTCCAATATAAAGAGGAATACTTATGGCAAAAAGAATAATCACAATCAGCATAAGAAAAAAATGACCGAGAATGACCAACGGATTACGGACGATAGATGATTTCTTTCGTTTTTTATGTATTAACATGTCATAACTATCTGCTAAATGATTCGAAGAGGAATCACTTACGTCCTTTAATGATTTTCCATTTTTCACATCGGACATAACCCCTCAATAGCGATTAAGGATAATATTATAATTTCTTATTCACCTTATAATAAAGTAGAAAACTCAAAAGCAAAAATTAAATAAAAATACTTATTATCCCCTAAAACGTCGCATCACCAACGATGCATTTGTCCCACCAAATCCAAAAGAATTAGAAAGAATCGTATCAATCTTTCGTTCACGCGGTTTGTGTGGTACAAGATCGATTTTCGTTTCAATCGATGGATTGTCAAGATTAAGTGTCGCTGGGGCTATATTATCCCGTATAGCTAAAATAGAAAAAATAGCCTCAGCAGCACCGGCTGCACCAAGTAAATGCCCGATAGATGATTTCGTTGATGACATAGAAACTTGTGGTGCATAACTCCCTAAAACACGCTCAACAGCCGCTAGCTCTATGGAATCAGCCATCGTAGATGTACCATGAGCATTAATATAATCAAGTTCACTTACATTCACTTGTGCACGCTTAAGAGCAGCTATCATACTACGCTGAGCCCCTTCACCACTTTCTGAAGGCGCTGTAATGTGGTAAGCGTCACCAGATAAACCATAGCCAATAACCTCAGCATAAATACGCGCTCCTCGTTTTTTGGCATGTTCCAGCTCTTCTAAAACAACAACAGCTGCTCCTTCCCCCATCACAAAACCATCACGATCAATATCATAAGGACGTGACGCCCGTTCAGGATCATCATTGCGACAAGTAGAAAGAGCTCTACAAGCTGCAAAACCTGCAAGAGATATCCGATTTATCGGAGATTCAGTCCCCCCTGCCACCATGACATCTGCATCACCAAACATAATCAAACGTGCCGCATCACCAATTGCATGCGCCCCTGTTGAACAAGCCGTTACAACAGAATGATTAGGCCCCCGTAAACCATATTGAATAGACACATAACCAGAAGCAAGATTAATCAAACGACCTGGAATAAAAAAAGGAGAAACACGACGTGGGCCCTTATCACGAAGCGTATAACCAGCTTCAACAATACCCTCAACTCCCCCAATTCCCGAACCAATTAACACGCCTGTACAAATCTGATCTTCATCACTCTTAGGAAACCATTCGGCATCTGCAAGCGCTTGGTTAGCAGCAGCCATTGCATAAACAATAAATGCATCAACTTTACGTTGCTCTTTAGGTTCCATATACAAATCAGCATTATAAGTCCCCTCTGTTCCATCCCCTAAGGGGATACGCGCAGCAATCTGGCATGGCAAATCTGACACATCAAACTCAGTGATACGTCGGACACCACTTCTTCCTTCAAGAAGTCGTTTCCAACTATATTCAGTATTACCAGCTAGTGGAGATACCAACCCTAAACCAGTAACAACAACACGTCTCATAACTTCTAACCTTGAACTAAACTTCACCTCTCAAAGCTCTCTTTTCAAAAGAGCTCCGAAGAATATAGGCAAAAGCAATTTATGCCTTTGCCCTTTAGTAATCACGCAGAAGCTTTATCAATGAACTTGACTGCATCGCCAACTGTAAAAATCGTTTCAGCAGCTTCATCTGGAATTTCTACCCCAAACTCTTCTTCAAAAGCCATAACGAGTTCAACCGTATCAAGGCTATCAGCCCCTAGATCATCGATAAAGCTTGCATTTTCTACAACTTTATCAGCATTAACCCCAAGATGTTCCACGATAATTTTCTTAACGCGCTCTACTGTGTCACTCATGTTGAAATCCTCGAATTTATATTTCCTATAATTTGGTTAACTATATCGGTTCATCTAATCAAGCAATAGATGCATTACTTTAAAAGATTTTAGTAATGATTTAAAACATCCTGTGGATATCCCCTACAAAATGAACCAATCTGACATTCCGACATCAATTGATCAACGACCATATTAAAGAAATAGATGCATCTATCCATTTCAATCGTTACTATCTAAAATAATACAACTCATAAATCAATGTGGAATAAAATAAATACTCAAATCATTGCCATTCCACCATTGATATGGAGTGTTTGACCTGTCGTATAGGCTGCTTCATCGCTTGCTAAATAAACAGCAGTAGCGGCTATTTCTTGCCCACTTCCCATACGTTTCATCGGAATCGCAGCCATAATGGCTTCTTTTTGCTTTTCATTAAGCTTGTCTGTCATTGCGGATTTAATAAATCCTGGAGCAATACAATTGACAGTGATGTTTCGCGAAGCAATTTCTTGTGCCAATGCTTTAGAAAAACCTATCAAGCCTGCTTTTGCAGCACAATAATTCGTTTGTCCAGGATTTCCCACAACACCAACAACAGATGTAATGTTAATAATCCTTCCATAACGGCGGCGCATCATAGAATGTATTAATTCACGCGTCAAAAGAGAAGCAGCTGTTAGGTTAACTTCTAAAACATCATCCCAATCTTTATCTTGCATACGCACAAAAAGACCATCCTTAGTGATTCCAGCATTGTTAACCAAAATATCGACGCCATCCATTTCTCTTTCTGAAACTTCAACCAATTGTCTAATCGATTGGCGTTCAGAAAGATTAGCGGGAAATACAAAAACATTCTGCCCTAATTCTGCTGCCACTTCTCTAAGCTTTTCTTCACGTGTTCCATGAAGTCCAACAATGGCTCCTTGTGCATGAAAGCAGCGTGCAATTGCCTCACCAATTCCTCCTGATGCCCCCGTTATAAGAGCTTTACGCCCTGTTAATTTAAACATTTTTAAACTCCTTATAGATTAAACGCCAAGCATACCTAGCGCTGATTCTATTTCATCAACTGTTCCAATAGTTACCCCTTTTATATCCTTGTTAATACGACGCGTTAAACCTGTTAATACTTTTCCAGAACCAACTTCAAAAAGCGTATCAACCCCATTAGCCCCGATCCATTCTATTGTTTCACGCCACCTCACCCTCCCCGTCACTTGTTGGACAAGAAGAGTAGCAATACGTTCTGGATCCTTTTCTGGTGTAACAGAAACATTGGCAATTAAAGGAACAATAGGTTCCATTTTATTAACAGTCAAAAGCGCTTTCTTCATGGCATCAGCAGCAGGCTGCATTAAAGACGAATGAAAAGGTGCAGAAACTGGAAGAAGAAGTGCACGTTTTGCACCTTTTGTTGATGCAATCTCTACCGCTGTCTCAACTGCTTTTGCTTTACCTGAAATAACAATTTGCCCACCACCATTATCATTAGCAATCTGACATAGTCCTTCTCCAGAAACAGTTTCGCAAATTTCTTCCACAATGTGCTCTTCTAAACCAATTAATGCAGCCATAGAACCTTCTCCAACCGCGACAGCAGCCTGCATAGCATTGCCACGAGTACGCAAAAGCCTTGCCGTATCTGTGAGAGTAAATGTATCAGCAGCACAAAGAGCCGAATATTCGCCTAAAGAATGACCAGCAACAAATCTTACCTTGTCTTCTATACGAAGCCCTAATTGTTTCATCACACGAATGACAGCCATAGATACAGCCATTAATGCCGGTTGTGCATTTGCTGTTAACGTTAAAACATCTGCTGGTCCTTCAAAAATAATCTTTGATAATTTCTCACCCAAAGCATCATCAACTTCCTCGAAAACCATCCGTGCGGCAATAAATTGCTCTGTAAGCGCCTTTCCCATACCAACAAGTTGACTCCCCTGCCCTGGAAAAATAAAAGCTGCACCCATTTATCAACTCCTAAAACTGTACAATTAAATTATTTTCTTTTGACCTTATTCATCCGCACAAATCAAGATAAAGCCCTTTATTTAAAACGAATACCACACTTAAAATTATATTTTAAGGGCGGAATTTGATATAAAAACTTAGGGAAATAGGGTGCTATAAACTGAATAACACCCAAACTTATGAGACTTCCTAAAAGTGCACCTGCTAAAATATCAAAGGGATAATGTACGCCCACAAAGATGCGCGCCCAACAGATTAAGCATAAAAACACTACGGCAAATTTAAAAGTAACTTTGTATCGGTAAAAATAAAAGTTAGCTGCATAAGATGCAATGGTCAAGGCATGATTACTAGGAAAAGAAGCTGTTGCACGATGTTGAATAAACGGTGTCGTCAGCCCTACCACGAATGGGCGAGGATGAAAATAAAAAAGAGAAATGAGATAACCTATGAAAAGAGATGCACAAATACTCATGCAAATGCTTAGCACAACACACCGTTCCCTCTCCCCACCACAAAACCACAACGCACAAAGATGGAGAGGAATAATATAAATTAAAAACTTTGCACAAAAAATACTAAACAAAACTACAATCGACCAAGCTTGATGATTGCCGACAAACATTTCAAAGAGTGTAACATCAATTTGGTTTAAAAAGTCCATTTTTCCCTCCTTTGCCTTTATATTACAGTATTATCTTTTTGTAGAAGAAGGAAATATATCAAGATTTAACAAATCAATTTTTTTATGTGCATAAACTTGCTATTTTAAAAGATAACCTGTAGATATGAAATATTCGTTGCCGGCACTTTAGCTGGAGGTTGAACGGAGGGCTGTAAAATATCAGTAGGAAATACAATGTTTCCGGCCTCCCGTATCTCCGCTCTGAGATGTCTCGAATTGTAAACGCGTCCTTTCTTCTTTGGATTTCCAAAAAAGACAAGTCGCAGAGGCTTTGCGCTAAAACCGGTGAAATTTAATTGAAGAAAGGCAAAACAATGGCTCTTTATGAACATATGTTCCTTGCCCGACAAGACATTGCACCGCAGCAAGTTGATGAACTTTTGAGTCTCTACAAAGGTGTCATTGAAGTGCATGGTGGAAAAGTTGGGCGTATAGAAAATTGGGGACTTCGTCCTCTTGCTTACCGTATTCGTAAAAACCGTAAAGCTTATTATGTCTTAGTCAATATTGATGCACCAGCTTCAGCAATTGCTGAAGTGGAGCGTCAGATGCGCATCAATGAGGATATTTTGCGTTATATGACCATTCGCGTAGAAAAACACGAAAAAGAAAAATCTGCTATGCTCTCACACCTTGATCGCAATAGTCACATTGGACATGATGAAGAGCGTCCTCGTTTTCCACGTCGTCAACGTGAAAATACTATAGAAGGGGTAGAATAATGACTGATACTAATCAAAACTCTGCACGTCGCCCCTTTCATCGTCGTCGTAAAACGTGTCCTTTTTCAGGGACCAATGCTCCCAAAATTGATTATAAAGACATCAAGTTGTTACAACGTTATATTTCCGAACGTGGGAAAATTGTTCCTTCACGGATTACTGCTGTTAGTCAGAAAAAACAGCGTGAATTAGCTAATGCTATCAAACGTGCTCGCTTTTTAGGCTTACTTCCGTACGTTATAAAGTAAGCAATCAATACGCTATGCAACTGGAGAGTTTCTCCAGTTGCATTTCTTATATGGTTAAAAAATAGCTTGTTGTATCCTATGTTAAGCTATTAAATGTCAAAGTTGGGGTATTGACACACCTCTAACTGCAGAAAGCAGGACAGCAATAAATGAAAAAAAATCGTACTTATGAGATATTAACCGGTATTTTGGCAGGATTATTTGCTGTTGTGATAGGACTGGCAATCATCAGTGTTGCAAATATTGCGCCCTTTTTTTCTCTTCTTCTTGGCTGCTTTCTTTCATTGCCAATTTTTATTGTTGCGTTCGGTCAAGGAACATTAGCCAGTCTCATCGCCCTCATAAGTGCCACTGTTGTTCTTATCATAACCACTAATACCTATATTGCTCTTGGCTTTATGTTCTTATTTTTCCTTCCTGCTGTCTATGCTTCTTGGCTTCTTGGGCTTGCACGACCAGCGCAAAAAGAAAACGAACTGATATGGTATCCATTATCATCGGTTATTTTTCATTTAACTAATTTTATCGCTCTTATAGCAACTTTCATTGGGCTCTATGTTCAAACACGTCCTTCCACACCCATCGTTGCAAAAAAAATCACCGAAAACATAGCACAAACTCTGCAACAAACACAGTCAATAAAAGAAGCCGATATACGCGCTTTTAATGAGCTTTTAATGACGCATACAGCAACTTTTACTGCTTTTTCTTTGACTATTTATAGTTTGGTTTTTCTCATTGGTAACCTTTACTTTTCCATGATAGCAGCACAACATATGAAATGGCTGAAAAGACCCCGTGATGATTGGAGCCAAACTCTCCGCCTTCCCATTTCTGGAATTGTTATTTTCATTATTGTTTGCATAGCATCGATGGTTGAGCTGAGCGCTTCTCTTAACTTGAGTACCCGTGTCTTTAGTACTGCATACATTGTCATCATATTAATTAGCGGTCTAGCATATCTTCACAATATTACAAAAGGGGTAAACGGTCGGATTATTATACTTTCTCTTGTTTATATTGCTATTTTAACAGTCGTTTTTACTCCACCTATTGTTTTCATGATGCTTTTGATGGGAATTTGGGCTGCTATTCAATACAATTTTCAATCACGCAAAAAACTCCACTAAATTTATTTGTTCGAAAGGAAAAACTATGGATATTATTTTACTTGAGCGCATTCCTCGTCTTGGTCAGATGGGTGATATTGTCTCAGTTAAAGATGGTTATGCGCGTAATTTTCTCTTGCCTCAAGGTAAAGCTTTACGCGCAAATGAAGCTAATAAAAAACATTTTGAGATACAACGTGCACAACTTGAAGCACGTAATCTTGAACGCAAAAGCGAAGCGCAAAAAATTGCTGAAAAACTTGATGGACAATCATTCATTGTTGTTCGTTCTGCTGGTGAAACAGGACAACTTTATGGTTCTGTGTCAACACGTGATATTGCTGAAATCATAACAGATGAAGGCTTTTCTATTGGAAGAAATCAAATCGAACTTAATCATCCAATAAAAATGATCGGTCTTCACACTATCACTCTTAGCTTACATCCAGAGGTTCAAATTTCTGTGATTATTAATGTTGCGCGTTCTACCAGTGAAGCACAACGCCAAGCAGAAGGTGAAACCCTCACTTCGGCTAAAGAAATATATAATATTCAAGAAGAATTATTAGAAGAAAGTCAGGAAGAATTATTGGCAGAAGAAATTAATGACAACGATATAAACAGTTCTCATCAAGAAGCTTAATTTCTATTTTTTCTTTCTGTTTTATATTTTTTATTCCATTTTAAATATCGATCATAAAATACTCGCACTTTAAAAGTGAGTATTTTATGGCTATCGTACATAAAGAACCTAATTTTTATGAAAGAATTAGAAATATACTATTTAAAGGCATTACATGCCGAGAATGGTAGTATCACTAAGAGGAAATGTCTTTTGTTTTCCAGCATATAAAGTAAAAATAATTTAAAGTTCTACCCTTAAGACTAAAGTTTGTATGAGCGTTAATTTGATTATATCCTCACATGATCTGAAATAATTTCAGTTATAAAAAATAATTCTACTTACACAGATATTGGAATTTTAAGGTTAAGTAACTTAAAAATACTTAAATTTAGAGTAGCAAAACTTCCACTTTAAAATCACATATTATAAAATAAAATAGATAGACGTTATATAAATAATACACAAATGATAAATGAGGAACGAAAAGAGAGTTTTAAAAAATTATATAATTTTAACTTAAAATGAAGGTTTGTAGCTCTATTCTTTTAATTATACGATTTTCAATTTATCGCCTAAAGTAGCTAGACTTAGAATTTTAGTGGAAAAATATTATGGAAGAAACTAACGTTGTTAATGTCAGCTCTTCAAAGAAAGAGGATTCTCCTTCTTTTCGGCAACTTCCGCATAATATTGAAGCTGAACAGGCATTGCTTGGTGCCATCTTTATCAACAATGATTCTCTTGACCGCGTTTCAGATTTTCTAAAACCAGAACATTTTTTTGAACCATTGCATCAAAAAATTTATCATGTTTTATCTCACCTTATTAAAACAGGAAAACGTGTAGATCCAGTTACAATCAAGCCCTATATCCAAATGGAAGAAAAAATTGGAGATATTACTGTATACCAATATGTTGTTCGCTTAGCCACAGAGGCAGTCACTATTATTAACGCTGAAGATTATGGACGCGTCATTTACGATCTTTTTATCCGACGGTCTTTGATTAACCTTGGAACTCAAGTTGTCAATACAGCCTTTGATGCTCCTGTAGAACTCACGCCTACCCAACAAATTGAAACTGTTGAAAATCAGTTATTTGAGCTAGCAGAAAAAGGGAAATATGGAGGTGGATTTGAAAATTTTAATGAGGCTATTAAAAAAGCTATCGATATGGCAAGTGCTGCGAAAAAGCGCTCTTCACAATTATCAGGGATAGCCACCCATATTAAAACACTTGATGAAAAAATGGGAGGATTACAAGCATCTGACTTAATTATCCTTGCGGGCCGCCCTGGTATGGGTAAAACCTCACTGGCTACCAATATTGCCTTTAATATTGCTAATGCTTATAATCGTAATGCCAATATCCAAGAAAATGAAGGCGGCATTGTGGGATTCTTCTCACTTGAGATGTCATCCGAACAGCTTGCAACCCGTATTATTTCTGAACAAACAGAAGTCTCTTCTTCTGATATTCGGCGTGGCAATATTTCAGATGAACAATTTTCAAAAATTATTCGTGCGGTGAACCAACTACAAAAGGCACCACTTTATATTGATCAAACTGGGGGAATATCAATTACGCAATTAGCTGCTCGTGCGCGGCGTCTCAAGCGGCAACATGGTTTAGATATCTTGTTTATTGACTATATCCAACTCATGACAAGCAGTTCAAAGCGTTCATCAGAAAATCGTGTTCAAGAGATTACAGAAATTACCACAGGATTAAAAGCATTAGCGAAAGAACTTAATATTCCTATTATCGCTCTCTCTCAACTTTCACGTCAAGTAGAAAATAGAACAGATAAACGTCCACAGCTCTCAGATTTACGTGAATCTGGTTCAATTGAGCAAGATGCCGATATCGTTCTGTTTGTCTATCGCGAAGAATATTATCTCAAAAATGAAGAACCAAAACTAGGTAGCTTGGAACATACGAAATGGCAAGAAATAATGGATAAAGCTTTTGGAAAAGCTGACGTTATTATTGCAAAACAGCGCCATGGGCCGACAGGAATCGTGCCTCTTGCCTTTCAATCTGATTTCACACGCTTTAGTGATCTGGCCGATAGCAATTACCTTCCAGAGCAAATTGGTTAAATCGACATGGCGCGTAATCGTATTCAATTTATCTGTCAAAATTGTGAAACCATCCTTCTCATTAAAAAATGTAGTTCTTATCAAGAATGATAATTTCTTACAAAGAATCATTTTTCAATGATTCTAGCCACCGTTATTTGCTATTTAATAACATTCTTCTTGCATGAAATGATAACACATCTCTTAATGTTGTAAGTGGGGTACATATATTAAAATCCATAGCTAATCTAAATCTTTCTATATTGTTCCTTCTTTTAAAAAACTCCTTCTCACAAGACACTCATTTTCTTGTTTTTAAATTCAAAAATAATTGCTGCTGTTGTGCAAGGCTGACTATTATGTAGAATATCAGAAACTTTCCTCTTTATAGGACAACCTCTAACCTTTTAACAAAAATATTTTCTAATCTATCTGAAAAATTACCCTAATTACCGCAATATAAAAAACAAGCAGTGTTTTGAATAATACAGCACAGAGAAAATTCTACAACATGCAAAATATTCTTGATATAAAATTGCATAAAAACTGATATCTAACAAAAGGAAAGTGTATAATTATGCTAGAAAAAAAAGAAGACTGCGATAGTAGATTTGACAGTCTTGATGACGCTATCAAAAGAGTTGTTGATATAGCAAGTGCTGCAAAAAAACGCTCTTCGCAAATATCAGGGATAGCGACTCATATTCAAACACTTGATGAAAAAATGGGAGGATTACAACCATCCGACTTAATTATCCTTGCGGGACGCCCTGGTATGGGTAAAACTTCACTTGCTACCAATATTGCCTTTAATATTGCCAATGTTTATAATTATAATGGTAATATCCAAGAAAATGAAGGCGGCATTGTGGGATTCTTCTCACTTGAAATGTCCTCAGAGCAGCTTGCAACACGTATTATTTCTGAACAAACGGAAGTCTCTTCTTCTGATATTCGACGTGGTCATATTTCAGATGAACAATTTTCAAAAATTATTCGTACGGTAAATCATCTCCAAAAGGCACCCCTTTATATTGATCAAACTGGAGGAATATCAGTTTCACAACTGGCTGCCCGTGCTCGACGTCTCAAGCAAAAACATGGTTTGGATGTCTTAATTATTGATTATATCCAACTCATGACAAGTGATTTAAAATACACATCTGAATATCGTATTCAAGAAATCACTGCAGAATTAAAAGCCTTAGCGAAAGAATTAAATATCCCTATTATTGCTCTTTCACAACTTTCACATCAAGTTGAAAACAGAACAGATAAACGCCCAAAACTTTCAGATTTAGGTGGATTTGGTTCTATTGAGCAAGATGCCGATATCGTTTTATTTGTCTATCGTGAAGAATATTACCTCAAAAATGAAGAACCAAAGTTCGGTAGCCTTGAACATATGAAATGGCAAGAAATAATGGATAAAGTTTTTGGAAAAGCTAACGTTATTATTGCAAAACAGCGCCATGGGCCGACAGGAATCGTGCCCCTTGCCTTTCAATCTGATTTCACACGCTTTAGTGATCTGGCCGATAGCAATTACCTTCCAGAGCAAATTGGTTAAATCGACATGGCGCGTAATCGTATTCAATTTATCTGTCAAAATTGCGGAACCATCCATTCTCGTTGGGCAGGGAAATGTAGCGCTTGTGGGGAATGGAATTCCCTTATCGAAGAAACTATAAATAGCGGCATAGGAAGTGGTCCTAAGCAGAATGCTCGTAAAGGACGCATTGTCACACTCACATCTCTTTCTGGAAATATCGAAGATGCTCCACGTATTCATTCTGGTATTGCTGAACTTGATCGTGTTACCGGTGGGGGCTTTGTCCGTGGATCAGCACTCCTTGTTGGAGGTGATCCGGGTATTGGTAAATCAACATTGCTAACACAAACAGCTGCTGCTTTATCTCGTAAAGGATATAATGTCATCTATGTTTCAGGTGAAGAGGCTATTGCGCAAATTTGTCTGCGCGCACAAAGGCTTGAAGCTAACAATACAGAAGTGAAACTTGCTGCTGAAACCAATGTTGAAGATATTCTGGCAACCTTAAGCGAACATAAAAACCTTGATATGGTGATTATCGATTCGATTCAAACCCTATGGTCAGATACAGCAGATTCAGCACCTGGCACTGTCACACAAGTACGTATCGGTGCTCAGGCAATGATCCGCTTTGCCAAGAAAACAGGAACCGCCGTTGTTCTTGTTGGGCATGTTACAAAAGATGGACAAATTGCTGGTCCTCGAGTCGTTGAACATATGGTTGATGGCGTTCTCTATTTTGAGGGTGAAGGAGGACATCATTATCGCATTCTTAGAACTGTAAAAAATCGCTTCGGACCAACAGATGAGATTGGTGTCTTTGAAATGTCTGATAAAGGATTACGCGAAGTGATAAATCCATCTGAATTATTTTTAGGGGAACGTAATGAAAAAGCACCAGGCGCTGCTGTTTTTGCAGGAATGGAAGGGACACGCCCGATACTCGTAGAAATTCAAGCGCTTGTTGCTCCTTCTTCCCTTGGGACACCAAGACGTGCAGTTGTCGGATGGGATGGAAATCGCCTTTCTATGATTCTTGCCGTTTTAGAAGCCCATTGTGGCATTCGTTTTGGACAGCATGATGTCTATCTGAACGTAGCAGGTGGATATCGCATATCAGAACCCGCTGCTGATTTAGCTGTAGCCGCTGCTTTGGTATCTTCTCTTGCCAATATCGCATTGCCAACGGATTATGTATATTTTGGTGAAGTCAGTCTTTCAGGAGCTACCCGCGCTGTTGCACATTCAGCACAGCGCATCAATGAAGCAAAAAAACTCGGCTTTCAAGGAGCCTTTCACCCCACAACAACAACCGAAATGATGAAGTCGCTCAACTTTCAACAAAAAACTTTCTCCGACCTTCCCGAACTCGTTGCTACTCTTACCGTAAGTAAAAAATGATCTGCACCACAGATATGATAATATAGAAAAAACTCTATAAAATACAAAAGATCCTTGCTATAAGAACAAAAAATGGCATAACAAAAAATATATTTGCACACAGACTTAAAAGAACACAACTTTATGTATAAGGAACAAACAAATGATCATAACAATCCTTGATGGAATTGTCGTAGTAATCATCCTGTTGTCCGCTTTTCTTGCTATGCTTCGAGGATTTTCACGTGAAGTGTTATCGTTGATTTCTTGGGCAGTTGCAGCTGTTACGACACTGTTTTTATTCAAACCTGTCTTACCTTTCTTTGAACAATATCTCTCTAATAAAATGATTGCATTGATCACAACATTGGTCACAATTTTTATTATTGTTCTCATTATTACTTCAATTATTACAATGAAGATCTCTGATTTTATTATTGATAGTCGAATTGGTATCCTTGACCGTGCTATTGGTTTTATTTTTGGAGCACTTCGTGGTTTATTTATCATGGTCATCGGTATGTTGCTGCTTAATGCACTGATTAAACCCGAGCTTCAAGCGAATTGGTTAAAAAATGCAAAAACAAGGCCTATTTTAGATTCATTGGGACAAAAAGTTTGGGAAATACTCCCCAAAGATATTGGATCTGTTCTCGAAAAGACGGAAAATTTGTTTAAAGACAGCAATAAACATACGTATGAGTAACACTCTCATGAAAAGATAATTTTCAAAAAATAGAGAATAGTTTTTCATGAGGAAAGAGAACTAAATGATGTAAAATGTGATATTAATGATTCCTACATATCACAACTGAAAGAATATGATGATAAAAAGCGATGTTTTCTGTCAAGAATTTTCATTAGATGATGATACCCTTCATGAAGAATGTGGAGTTTTTGGTATTCTTGGGCATGAAGATGCCGCAACATTAACAGCTCTTGGACTCCACGCACTTCAGCATCGTGGGCAAGAAGCAGCTGGGATTGTTTCTTACCATAATAAAATATTTCATCAAGAAAAGCATTTAGGTCTTGTTGGAGATCACTATACAAACCCTGCAACACTTGCGCGCTTACCAGGAAATCGTGCTATTGGACATACCCGTTATTCAACAACTGGAGAAGTGGCATTACGCAATGTTCAACCCCTTTTTGCTGAATTGAAAGTTGGAGGTATTGCTATTGCGCATAATGGTAATCTTACCAATGGTCTCACATTACGCCGTGAACTCATCGCTTCTGGTGCTATCTGTCAATCAACGTCGGATTCAGAAGTTTTTCTCCATCTTATTGCCCGCTCACGTTATGAGTCGTCCTCTGATCGTTTTGTTGATGCGATTCGGCAAGTAGAAGGTGGGTATGCTATGTTAGCGCTCACACGTACAAAACTTATTGCGGCACGCGATCCAACAGGAATTAGACCTCTCGTGATGGGGGAACTTGATGGTAAGCCTATCTTTTGTTCTGAAACTTGTGCTCTTGATATTATTGGAGCAAAATATGTCCGTGATGTTAAAAATGGAGAAATCATCATATGTGAAATACAAAAAAATGGGGAAATTACAAAAAAAATTATAAAACCAGAAAATACACAACCAGAAAAACTTTGCTTGTTTGAATATGTTTATTTTGCCCGCCCAGACTCAATCGTTGGAGGGCGTAGTGTTTATACAACACGCAAAAATATGGGAATCCGTTTAGCACAGGAAGCCCCTTGTGAGGGTGATGTTGTGGTTCCTGTTCCTGATGGAGGAACGCCTGCTGCAATTGGCTATGCACAAGAAATTGGAATTCCCTTCGAGCTTGGCATTATTCGTAATCACTATGTTGGCCGCACTTTTATCGAACCAACACAACAAATTCGCGCTTTTGGCGTCAAGTTAAAACATTCGGCAAACCGTCCTGTGATTGAAGGAAAACGTGTTATTCTGGTTGATGACTCTATTGTGCGTGGAACAACATCCCTTAAAATTGTACGAATGCTTCGCGATGCAGGAGCAAAAGAAGTTCATATGCGCATTTCTAGCCCTATGATTTTTTATCCTGACTTTTATGGTATTGATACACCTAAAGCTGAAAACCTTTTAGCAAATCAATATCCAGATTTAAAATCTATGTGTGATTTTATTGGAGCGGATTCATTAGAATTTCTTTCAACGGATGGATTATATCTTGCTGTAGCAGGGGAAAAACGGAATAACGCCAATCCACAATTTACTGACCATTATTTTACTGGATATTATCCTACGCATCTGGTTGATCAAGAAAATCTCTCCAAAATTCATCAATCATCTGTTCTTAAAACAAGAGATTAATGATGACAAAACGTGACTTTAGTCTCCATGGGCGTGTTGCACTTGTTACTGGCGCATCAAGAGGGATTGGCTATCATTTGGCACTCGAGCTTGCTGCACGCGGCGCTCATATTATTGCTCTTGCACGAACAGTCAGTGGACTTACTGAATTAGATAATCAAATCCGAGAAAAAGGGGCTCATACAACCCTTGTTCCCCTTGACTTGCATCATATGGAAAACATCGATACCCTTGCTATCTCAATTGCCAAACGCTGGAAAAAACTTGATATTATCGTTGCAAACGCAGGAATTCTTGGAACACTCTCACCAATAGCGCATATAGAAAACACGGTATTTGAAGATGTTTTTCAAATAAATCTTTTCAGCCAATGGCGCTTAATGAAAGCCGTTGAGCCTTTATTACGTGAATCTGATGCTGGACGAGCCATCCTGTTATCCTCAAGCGTTGCGCATGCTGCGCGCCCTTTCTGGGGAGCTTATGCAGCCTCTAAAGCGGCTTTAGAGGTGATTGCCCGCTGTTGGGCAGAAGAACTCAAACAAACCCCTATTAAGATTAATTGTGTCAACCCTGGTGCCACACGCACTGCCATGCGCGCTGAAGCTATGCCCGGTGAAGATCCACAAACTCTCCCTTCACCACAAGAGGTTGCAAAAAAGATAGTCCATTTGTTATCACCTGATTTAAAGGAAACTGGAAAACTCTTTAATGTCCATAAAAATCGGTTTGTAGATTATCATGTACCTGATTGATCATCATATGAGAAGTAAATCGTTTGACTCTCTCTTTTTCCTGTGATTTTCGACAGAAGAATGAAGCACTTTATAATTCTTGGATAGCTTTAGCATCAGCCTTTTTCTCTTCTAAAGTAGCACGTTTATTATAAGCGATAAAACTACACGGGAGAAAAATCATATAGCTAACAGCTGTAATCAATAAAGTTTCCCATGTGTAAGTCGCAAGAAAACCGACATAAATAACAATGACCAACATGCACGGTATAACGATATCGCGCCTTAAATTTTGATCAATTGTTTTTGCATTCCATACCGGTAAACGACTAATCAAAAGAAAAGCAATAATTACAGTATAAAGACTAAAAAATAATGCCCACCCCCAATTGGGGACCAAACCAAGAGTGCCTAAATAGGTAGGCAATAAAAGTAATAATGCTCCTGCTGGTGCTGGAACACCAACAAAATAACTTCTCTGCCACTTAGGTATATTGGGGTTATCTAACATCACATTAAAACGTGCTAATCGCAAACAACAAGCAACACAATAAACAAGGGCAGCAACCCACCCAATATGATTCGCTTGATTCAAGATAAAAGAATAAACAATGAGTGCAGGGGTAACACCAAAATTTATAACATCAGCAAGAGAATCCATCTGTGCCCCAAAAGATGAACTACCATCTATTAAACGGGCAATGCGACCATCAGCACCATCTAAAACTGCAGCCAAAAGCACCATTAAAATAGCAGCTTCATAACGATGTTCAAAAGCCAAACGAATGCTGCTCATCCCTGCACAAATTGCTAAAATAGTAATGATATTAGGAATAACATACCGCATTGATGTAGGTGAACGCCGCCGATTTGCAACATCATCATGCTGCCCCTCAGGATTGAATGAAGAAAATGGCGAAAAATTTTTCATTGTGAGTCCTAATCGTATCTGAAGCCCGTTGTGGCACTCTTATCATCAAAAGAACCCAAAACTGTTTCTCCAGCAATTGCTGTCTGTCCAACTGCAACACGCAATTTCATTTCAGTTGGTATATAAACATCAAGGCGAGAACCAAAACGAATCAATCCAAATCGCTCACCAGTCATAACGGCATCGTTTTCTTTTGACCAGCAAACAATCCGGCGTGCAACCATTCCCGCTATTTGTACGACACCAATTTTACCATGTTTGCTATCAATTACCACCCCATTACGCTCATTAAACTGACTAGCCTTATCAAAGTCAGCATTGGTAAATCGACCTGGATGATAAACGATAGACTCTACTGTACCACTGATAGGAATACGATTAATATGGCATGAAAAAACATCCATAAAAATGGAAATACGAATCATTTCATCTTTCCCTAATCCTAATTCTTCAGGTGGAACACATGATTCCACAAATGAAATACGCCCATCTGCAGGCGACATAACCCAATTTGAATTCAAAGGGATCACACGATCTGGATCACGGAAAAAGTATACACACCACACCGTGAGAACGAGACCAAACCAAAACAACGGACTCCATATCCAACCAAGAATGAGCGAAATAACAAAAAACGCTACAATAAAAGGATAACCTTCTTTATGAACCGGTACAAAGCTATTATGGAAAGATTGCAGAATACTCATATAATTTCCTATTCATCGTAAACTTAAACAAGCAACAAAGCTTTTTGTTCCTCTTGTGTCTTTTTATGTATTTAATCAATCACTCCATATAAAGATATAGATTACATTTTGCTCTATTTATTTTTTACGATTAACAACACTCGTCTCATCTTCTTCACGCATTTTACGTAATTTTTCTTCCGCTTGCGATGCTTCAAGCTGCTTATTCCACATTGAAGCATAAAGACCTTTCTTGCGTAAAAGCTCTGTATGCGTCCCATTTTCAATAATACGACCACTTTTAAGAACTAAAATTTCATCCGCATTGATAACAGTAGAAAGACGGTGCGCAATAATCAATGTTGTACGTCCACGGCTTACAATATCCAATGCTTGTTGAATTTCCTGTTCCGTCGCCGTATCAAGAGCCGCCGTTGCTTCATCTAGAATAAGAAGTGGAGGAGCTTTTAAAAGTGTCCGTGCAATAGCCACGCGTTGTTTTTCACCACCTGATAATTTGAGACCTCGCTCTCCTACCACAGACTGAAAACCTTCCGGTAAAATTTCAATAAATTTTGATATTTGTGCCATTTCAGCAGCTTTGCGCATCTCTTCATCTGTAGCACTTGGACGCCCATAGCAAATATTATAGGCAATTGTATCATTAAATAACACCGTATCTTGTGGGACCATGCCAATCGCTTCACGCAAACTTTTTTGTGTTACATCACGAATATCCTGCCCATCAATTGTGATAGATCCTGCATCAACATCATAAAACCGAAAAAGCAACCGAGAAATAGTAGATTTACCGGCACCCGATGGACCGACAATAGCGACTGTTTTTCCTCCAGGAACTTCAAAATCAATATCTCTGAGAATCTGACGTCTCGAATCATAGGAAAACTTTACCTGATGAAAACAAATGGTCCCATCGCTTATCTCTAACGGTTTAGCATCCGATTTATCAACGATCTCTTTCTGAACATCTAAAAGATCAAACATTGCTTCAATATCCGTTAAACCTTGTCGAATATCACGATACATTGAACCAATAAAATTTAGTGGAATGGAAAGTTGCATTAAAAGCGCATTAATAAAAACAAAATCTCCTAAAGTTTGTGTCTTATAAAAAACTTCATAAGCTGACATCAGCATCATGATCGTCATTCCAATACCAAAGATAAGAGTCTGACCAAAATTAAGCCAGCTTAAAGATGTCCAAATCTTTGTTGCGGCTTTTTCATAACCTACCATAGAAGCATCAAATCGATCGGCTTCTAGAGTTTCATTACCAAAATATTTGACCGTTTCAAAATTCAAAAGAGAATCAACAGCGCGAGTATTCGCCTCAGTATCCGCTGTATTCATTTTTTGTCGAATGCGAATACGCCAATCACTCGCCTTAATGGTAAACAAAATATATAATCCAACCGTTACAACAACAATGAGAAGATAATGCCACCCATAACTTATATAAAATACCAGTGCCGTTAATATAAATTCTAAAACTGTTGGTACTGTACTAAGAATTGAAAATCTTACGATCGCTTCGATTCCTTTTGTTCCACGCTCAATCACACGAGAAAGCCCACCTGTTCGGCGTTCCAAATGAAATCGCAAAGATAACTCATGCATATGTACAAAGGTTTTATAAGCTAATTGACGAACAGCGTATTGACCAACAGTGGCAAACAGGGAATCGCGTAATTGATTTAATCCAGCCTGCATAATACGCGCGACATTGTATGCCAAAACAAGCATGATGGGAATAATCCAACTGGATGGGAACCATTCAGGTAGCTGAAAGCTTGAATCAAGCACATTCGTAGAATATTTAAATAAATACGGTACAGATATGAGAACGAGCTTAGCCAAAACAAGATAAAATATTGCCCATAGCACACGCATTTTTAGATCACGCCGCCCTACCGGCCACATATAGGGCCATAAATTGTAAAGTGTGTGCAGAGTCTTCCCTGTATCTGATGATACAGTTTTTGTCATTTCATTGCGTTTCATAAAGTCCTTACTTCTCTATCATCCGCACAAACAGGCAAAATACCCTCTGTGGTTATTTATAGATTCATCTCTTCATTATGGCTTCCAATAAGCTATACCTACCCGTTTTTTGAAGTTAGACTGTTTTTGAAAAAGGAACAAGAAATAATCCACTATACAATTTATTATTTTGATCTGTATTTTCATACCACTCTGCTGCAAATAAATTTTCAACTTTTACATGTTTTTTTTTCAATTCTGCCTGAAGCCATTTTTTTGTTTTACCAATCTCTTTCAGCCCCTTATCAAGAATTTCACCATTTTGTATTAAAATGATAGACTTCTTTCCTTCTTCCTTTTTAATAACGGAACAATCGCCATTGGTTTCTAAACGAACGAAAGCAGCTTCATGTAAACTACAGCCTTTAATGCGCAACATTGTAATCAGATCATTCACACTGATACCTAATTTTTTAATCTTATCCACTTGAAATACTCCATCTAAAACCAATGCAATATGTCGTCCTGCAATAAGACGACGAAAAAAAACTGAATAGCGCATCAGAAAATTAAGAGATGTGACTAAAGTCTGCCAAATAAATAAGACAATCAACAATTGAATACTGCTAACATCCGGACTATAAATAACGCCTCCAATAATACTTCCCATGACAAAATTACTTACCAAATCAACTGGCGTCATTTGACTAAGACTACCACGACCTGTGGTTCTTAAAATCAAGAGGAAAGCGATAAGTCCTACAACTAGTTTTAGTGCAACATACCCATAATGATATAAAAATTCCATCATATTCTCCTTTTTTATGGAGCTGCTGGAATAGAGACATTAGTGTCGCTTTAGTGTCGCTTTATTTCCCACACAGTTATGCGCTCACCACTCTGCGGATCCTTACTGTCTTTTAAAAGAACCCCCTTGGCTGCAAGCTCATCACGAATTGTATCCGCAGCTTCCCACTCTTTATTATGGATAAGTCTTAGTCTTTCGGCAATGCGCTGATCAATAAATTTTGTATCAAGGAAAGTTTTTCTCGTAAATAATGGGCAATCTATTTCTTTAATCCATTCTTGTCTTAACAGTCCTAATAAATTCATCCCATTCAGAAGAGCCAAAGCATTTCCTTCTTTATAAAATTTTCGCAAAAGAGTCAGTGCTTTTGGAGTATTAAGATCATCACTAAGTGCATCTATCAAAGTATCATCAATTGCTTCATTGTTTTTCATCTCACTCTTTTTGCTGCGAAGCCATTCATACCAACGATACAGTTCGCTGCTCGATTGTATTAAACGCTGTGCTGTCCAATTTAATGGTTCACGATAATGCGTTTGCAACATCGAAAAACGCGCAGACAAACCAGCCCAATTTTGCTTCATTTCATCGGTTAAAATACCATTAAACTCCCCCAAATTATTCTCTAAAACAGAACGAATAGTTATGAAATTGCCAAAGCTTTTCGACATCTTTTTGCCTTCAACTTGTAAAAAACCATTATGCATCCAAAAATTAGCCATTCGCTCCGTCCCAAAAGCTGAACAACTTTGTGCAATCTCATTTTCATGATGAGGAAAAATTAAATCAATTCCACCACCATGGATATCAAAAACATTGGCGGTCGGATCATCACAGGTTAAACCACCGCCATAGGGCGCTAATAACTTTGCCATTGACATTGCAGAACATTCAATATGCCAACCTGGACGACCTAAAACAGGAATTCCGCCCGGTGATTTCCAACCTGGTTCTCCTTCCACAGAAGGCTTCCACAAAACAAAATCCATCTCTTCCCTTTTATAAGCAGCAACATCGATACGCGCCCCCGCCCTCATTTCATCTAAAGAACGATTTGCAAATGCCCCATAATGGGGAGGATTTTTTATGCTACTTACAGAAAATAATATATGATTTTCCGCTTCATAAGCGTGCCCCTTTTCAAGCAACCTTTCAATTAAAGAGCGCATCTCCTCTAAATGCTCAGTGGCGCGTGGCTGACTGGTTGGCAACAGACAACCAAGTGCTATGGTATCTTGCTGAAACTGAGAATATGTACGTTCTGTTAAGTGACGAATAGCCTCATTCAATGATACGTTTGGATATTCGCTAGCTGCTCGTGCATTAATTTTATCATCGACATCTGTAATATTACGTGCATATAGAACATGCTCATTGCCATAAACATGACGCAATAAGCGAAATAAAATATCAAAAACAATAACAGGACGTGCATTTCCTATATGCGCATAATCATAAATTGTCGGTCCACAAACATAAAGACGTACTCTTGTCGCATCTATTGGTGTAAATTTTTCTTTTTTACGTGTTAGCGTATTATAAAATCGCAACTCTTTCATTTATTGACTCCATGGACGATATTATGCACCGATCCTTTTAGATGTATCTTATCTCAAATCATTGTATTACGCGGTTTAAGCTAAAAACTTGTATCTTTTATAGTAAATTCTTCTTACCATTTTCCCATTGTATTTACGGCTGTATTCATCGTTTATCATAAAAACAATCTATTTTATTTGATTGGACAAAAGCGTTCTATCATTAGAGATGCTTTCTCTCCTTAAAGAAAATGAGCTTAGAAAAAAATCTATAGGCAATACAATATAAATCTATGTGAAAAATAGATAGTTTGCAGAAAGAAAATCTTAAATTTTTAACCACACAAAGCTTCGTCAGTATTTTCAATATTCCACAATGGGTTCCTTACTGCCTCTTACGCCCTATATTTTATAATCAATAATTGAGAATAATGTAGCAATTAACTTTATTTTTTTACACCGTTCTCATGACAAAATTATTTTATCTTTACAGAGTTTTATTCAAAGAAAGCAATAAAAATAATGCGGTATAGATTGATAAACATCATTATTTTAATATTTCTTGTCATTTCAATGCCAGCCTTTGCACAACAATCTCCACCTTATGAAAAAAAATTACTCCGACTAGCAGAAATTTTGGGATCATTGCATTCTCTCCAAAATCTTTGCGAGCCTCCAACAAACCAATGGTATGACTATATGAATGCACTGATTGAAGCAGAACGCCCCATTCCACAAAGACGTGCTTATTTTTATGAAGCGTTTAATGAAGCGTATCGTGCTTTCTCAGAAAATTATCATCATTGTACACAAGCAGCCATTGAAGCCAACCAAAGATACATTGAGGAAGGAAGAATTTTATCTGAAAACCTCCTCATGCATTATAAATAATTAATCTATACAAAAAGTAGCTCTCTCAATCTTAGCGATATCAATGATACTCCTTTCACAAATGCGGGGAGCAATAAACCAGCTCTGAAAATAGAGAGACGTTTAAAGAATAATGTCTCGATACGCTTTTATTCGTATGAGCGCCTTTTTCCCCATACAAAATCGCTCTTTGGCTTCCTCCCCACACCTCAAAGGACGAAGATTTTTAACTAAATTTGCTCTGTAAACAATCTAGGTTCTTGTTGAACAAGGTTCCTCTTGGCTTCTAACGCATGTAATTTGCTGCATAGTTTCTACAAACAAGCCTAAGAATATTTACCACGCATTAAAAAAACACTTATGTATCAAAGAGGCTGACATACCCTATATCACCACTCTAAAGGATGGTATTTTACGGCATACTTATAATTTTAATCTGTTTACACCAAAGTTTCCATAAATTTAACAGGCTCTCCTTGTGAAGGTGTGACAATTTCACCTTCCCACATAACGCGCATACCACGGATAATAGTCCCAACAGGCCAACCTTTAACTTTTTGACCATCATAAGGTGTCCAACCGGCGCGAGAACCAATTAAGCTATTCGTAATAATTTCCTCTCGCTTAAGATCAACAATGGTTAAATCAGCATCAAACCCAACAGCAATGCGCCCTTTACAACTTATACCAAAAATACGACTAGGGCCATGTGAAGTGAGATCAACAAAACGTTCAAGAGATATTTTTCCTGCATTCACATGTGTCAACATAATTGCTGCTGTTGTTTGCACACCTGTCATACCTGAAGGTGAAGAGGGATAAGGTTGAAGTTTTTCTTCAAGAGTATGAGGCGCATGATCTGAACCTAAGACATCAATAATTCCTTGTTGAACACCGTACCAAAGAGCGTCACGGTGGCGCAATTCACGAATAGGCGGATTCATCTGAATTAATGTACCAAACTTCTTATAATCATCAGCCGTGAGCGTCAAATGATGTTGTGTCACTTCAATTGTTGCAACATCCTTATGTTTTTTTAGAAAATCAATTTCTTCTTCTGTCGAAAGATGTAACACATGAATCCGAGCCTTCGTCTCATGAGCAATTTTTACCAAACGCTGCGTACATTTTAATGCCGCAACTTCATCACGCCAAATCGGATGTGACGATGCATCCCCTTCAATACGCAATATTTTACGCTCTTTGAGCCTCGCCTCATCTTCAGAATGAAAAGCCGCACGACGGCGTGTATTCTTCAAAATAAGGCGTACACTTTCATCATCATCAACCAAAAGATCACCGGTAGAGGACCCCATAAAGACTTTAATTCCAGCCGCACCAGGAAGTCTTTCTAATTCAGATAGTTCATGAGCATTTTCACGCGTTCCTCCAACCCAAAATGCAAAATCACAATGCATTCGATGAAATGCGCGTTTAACCTTATCGCTTAATGTTTCTTCTGATGTTGTCAATGGATTGGTGTTAGGCATTTCAAAAACTGCCGTAACACCCCCTAACACAGCAGAATACGAGCCACTTTCCAAATCCTCTTTATATTCATTTCCTGGCTCACGAAAATGCACTTGGCTATCAATAATTCCTGGTAAAATATGAAGCCCCGTACAATCAATGACCTCACTAGCCGATGCACATGTAAGGTCGCCTATTTCAGCAATACGAGCATTTGTAATACCAATATCACGCTTGCTTCTTCCATCATGATTCACAAGTGTTGCACCTTTAAAAATTGTATCAAATGTTTTAAACATAACCACGCTCCTTACATATTGCTCACTTATCGATTATGTAACTTTGAGCAGAAAGGCAAGAACCATGATTAAAAAACAAAATGCCATTTGCTTAAAAAACCGCGGGCTTATTCAAATTACAGGCGAAGAAGCAACAGATTTTCTACAATCCCTGATCACGACAGATGTAAAAAAAATCAGTCCACAGGAACTTTTCCCTGGAGCCCTTTTATCCCCACAAGGAAAGGTTCTTGCTGATTTTCTTATCGGAAAAAAAGAAGATGGTTACCTGATTGATATCAGGATGCCTTTAGCTGATACGCTCCATAAGCGTCTTTTGCTCTATAAACTGCGCAAAAAAGTAGAAATTACACAACCATTTCAAGAGCTTGTTACAGTTTTTTTGAATAATGAATCAGATGCTTTAAATTTTGATTCAAGTTTTGTTGATAAACGCTTCCCACAACAAGAAAAAATAATACGAATCTATGGCAAAAAACCTTTTTTGACTTCAGAATATCATGACACATGGAATCAATTGCGTATCCGTTATGCAATTGCGGAAAGTGATCAAGATTATGAAATTGGCAAAGTCTTTCCTCATGATATTAATTACGATCAAATCAATGGACTTGCATTCAATAAAGGATGTTATATTGGACAAGAAATTGTTTCACGAATGCACCACCGCCGTGCAGCACGTCGCCGTATTTTTATTGTAAAAGGCCAGTGTAAATTAATCCCTCAATCTAGCATTGAAGCAGGAACAAAAGTGCTTGGCTACTTGGGAACATGTGTAGAAAATGAGGCTCTTGCTTTAATGCGTATTGACCACGTCAAAGATGCTATGGATCATAACATCCCCTTTACTGTAAAAAACATTCCTGTCACTATAAGCATTGCTGAAAATATGAATTTTACCTTTCCTGAAAATACTATAGAAAACACTCATGGCTAAAGCTGAATTATTAAAAAATGGAGAAGCCCGCGCTTGGCAAAGAATGCTCTCTGGAAGGCGACTTGATCTTCTCAACCCTTCTCCTTTTGATGTTGAAATTGAAGATATTGCCCATGGACTTGCTCGCGTAGCACGTTGGAACGGTCAAACACGAGGAGAGCATGCCTATTCTGTTGCACAACATTCACTTTTGGTTGAACAAATATTTCAAAAACTTTTTCCACAATCGGGAAGCAACGAATGTCTTTATGCCCTTCTTCATGATGCTCCAGAATATGTCATCGGCGATATGATTTCCCCTTTTAAAGCTGTTATAGGAAAACAATATGAACGCGTTGAAAAGCGCATCCAAGATGCTATCCACATGCGCTTTTCTCTTCCCGTTGATCTTTCTCAAAAACTTTTAAAAAAAATTAAACAAGCCGACCGTATCGCTGCCTATTATGAAGCGATTACGCTTGCTGGATTTAATACAGAAGAAGCCCTTCACTATTTTGGCTCTCCCAATAATATTTTACCCGATGATCTGAATTTATCCCCCTATTCTACCCAACACATTGAAAACGCATTTTTAACGCGCTTTAATGACTTGGATGTCCAAAGATTATAGCCCCTTCGCATTGTTGATTCCTTGTCATTACAGAATCATCACACTGACTTATAATAATAATTCATTGTTTTTTCATTTTGAATGAGAGCTCCTAATATCGTAAGCTTCACTCATTTCAAATCTGTTTATATTGAATCAATCAAAATCATTCTCTTGCACACCACAAGCGGGTCTGGCGTGTGAGTAAAATTTTTTAAAGAAAGAGTTAAAATGCTTCTTATGAACCATCTCAAGTGCTAAGCGCTGTCGCAGCATTGAAAATTGGCAAAGTGTGTGATGATGCCGGCTTGCTCTCTTATGAAGCGTAAAGACGGGAGTACTCTATAAATTTTATAAACTTCATAAGGGACTTACCACTATACTATTAACGAACGCCGTCGCGAAATAGGTTGGGTACCTTAAGAAAGCTTTCTTTAAAAAAGCACGTGAATTAGCGACCCAATGGCGTTCTGTTTTGCATGAGAGGCGTGACTTCATTAAAGAAATGGAAAAAATCACAGTTCAAATTGCATACAAAATATATTAAATAATGCACATTCATTATCAAAATAACAAATGTTCTCTTGTCAAACCTTTCATCTTAAACTGAAGTTTATTTTAGTTTATAAACTTCATTATCCGCTGGGAAAGCGCGAGATGTGACATCCTCTGCATAATTCTTTATTGCAGTTTCCATCGCTTGTTCAAGGTCTCCATAACGGCGTACAAATTTTGGCACATGAGAACCATAGCCCAACATATCTTCCATAACCAATACTTGCCCATCACATTGATTGGACGCCCCTATACCGATCGTAGGGATAGAAAGCTTATCTGTCAGTTTCACCGCTAAAGGTTCGACCATTGCTTCTAAAACAACAGCAAAAGCACCTGCCTCTTCAATCGCTGCTCCATCTGCTTCAATTCTTTGCCAATCATTCTCCTTGCGTCCTTGTGTTTTAAAACCACCAAAACGATTCATTGCTTGGGGTGTAAGACCGATATGCCCCATCACTGGAATGCCACGTTTACACAAAAAATCTATTGTTTGGGCTATATAAACACCCCCTTCAAGCTTAACTGCACCACACCCCGTTTGTGCAAGAATGCGCGATGCATTTAAAAAAGCTTGCTCTGGACTTTCCTCATAAGAACCAAAAGGCATATCAATAACAACAAGAGCTTTTTGAGATCCACGCACCACGGCTTTCCCGTGTGAAATCATCATATCTAAATTAACAGGAAGCGTTGTCTCAAACCCATACACAACCATCCCAACGCTATCACCAACCAAAAGGATATCGCAATATGGATCAGCAATCCGCGCAGTATAAGCTTGATAAGCTGTTAAAGAAACAATTGGCTGTTGTCCCTTTCTTGCACGTATTTCGGAAGATGTTATACGCTTTACGGTTTTATGTACACTCATTTTCCACTCTTCTCTTGCAATATATATTGATCAATCAGCCTTACCTCACCAAAGCGGACAGTAAGGAGTAAAACCGCCGGTTTATTCAATGTTCCTTTAACCACGCATAAAGTTTCCATATCCCGTAAATCTATCGCTTCAATGATTGCACGCGTTTCTTGTTGTAAAATATCACGAACAGTTTTGCATAATTTATCAACCGACCGTTCACCTTCATGATAAAGCTTTTCAGCAGCTTTTCCACTTTCAGGAATAATTTTGGCAGCTTTACGATCTTCTAATGTTAAAAGCTGATTGCGTGAAGAACACGCTACACCATCTGACTCCCGTAGAATAGGAACTCCAACGATTTCAATAGGAAAAGCCAAATCTTCAACCATACGCCGAATAATTAAAATTTGTTGAAAATCCTTTTCCCCAAAAAAAGCCTTATCTGGTTGGACAATGTTAAAAAGTTTAGCAACAACGCTTGTTACACCACAAAAATGCCCTGGACGTAATTTTCCCATCAAAATACGTGATAATTTTTTCACTTGCACAATTGTATCATTTCCTAGTGGCCACATTTCATCGACAGAAGGAGCAAAAACACATTCAACACCTGCTTCTTTTAACAAAGCACAATCGCCCTTCAAATCTCTTGGATATTGAGAAAAATCTTCATGAGGTCCAAATTGCTTTGGATTGACAAAAATAGAAACCACTACGCGATCACACATTGCTCTTGCATACTGTACTAATGCAAGATGACCATCATGCAATGCCCCCATTGTTGGAACAAAACCAATCGAAAAACCTAAACGTCGTTCCTCTGAAGTATATTGGCGAACTTCAGCAATTGTCTTTAAAATTCTCATTTTCCCATTCAATTATCATCAGATCAACAAATTAATGCCTGTACACCAAATTGGCGCTCAAACAATTGTATCAAATTCATGCGCACTGACGGCTGCTTTATATCTCGTGGCTCCCAGACATGACGCATAAGAAAAAAACCCGTCAGTATAAAACCATTTATTATATCACTAAAATCAGCAGGACGAGTCGTTCTTTGTACAAGAAACTGTGGTAGAATGAGAAGCTTTTTTTTCCAAGGTTCTCCTGCTTCTTCACAGACAGCCCGACCAGATTTTGGTGATACGTAATGAAGCCTTTCCTGACGACCTGTTGCAGCACAACAAGATAAATCAAGACCAAAACCAAGTTCTTCAAGAAGCCGCATTTCAAAACGTACAAGCAATTCTGCATTTACAAATGGTTCATCAAAATTCTGCATAAAAAGGTGTAAAATATCATATAAAATGGGGTGCGGATCACGTTCGGGAAGAAGCCGTAAATGAAAAGCTATCAATTGCAAAGCATAAAGTGCTTCTGGTAGACAGATTAATCGTGCCGCATGTAAATCAAGAGCTTCAAGCCGAAAAAGTCCCAAATGTTCGTCTAAACGAGCCCACCATTCAGCCTCCACAAAATTTCCAGGTTGAAGAAGAGCTGCCATGCGACGCGAGCGCCCCCCTTTTACCACTCCCATATAACGACCATGTTCACGTGTCATAATCTCAAGAATAACACTTGTTTCACCATATTGGCGTGTACCAAGTATAACGGCTTGTTCTTTCCACTTCATTTTACTTTAATTATTTTTAAAAATCTTATTAAAAAAATCCAATCCCATTTCACGATAACGTTCTGGATCGGTATCCCAATTATCGCGCACTTTCACAAAGAGAAAAAGATGCACCTTTTGATCCATAATTTCCATGAGTTCTTTACGTGCTGCTTGACCAATCGCTTTAATTGTATCGCCTTTTGCTCCTAAGACAATTTTTTTCTGACTCTCACGCTCGACATAAATAACTTGATTAATTTTAACGGAACCATCTGAACGCTCTTCCCAGTTTTCTGTTTCAACCGTTGAGGAATAAGGAAGTTCATCATGAAGACGAAGAAAAAGTTTTTCACGCGTAATTTCAGCAGCAAGATGACGCATAGGCATATCAGAAATTTGATCTTCCGGATAATACCATGGCCCTTCCTGCATCATGTTACTCAACGCATGAAGTAAATCCTTGCAACCAGAACCGTTTAGAGCAGAAATCATAAATGTTTGCGCAAACTTTACACGTTCATTTATTTTAGTGGTTAACGCTAGAAGAGATGATTTAACAACTGTATCAACCTTATTAAGAACAAGAACTTTTTCTTGTTTCATATTGTTTACAATATCTAACATCATATCAACTTCATCCGAAAGACCACTTTGAGCGTCAATTAAAACAAGTAGAACATCAGCGCTCTTAGCCCCTCCCCAAGCAGCAGAGACCATGGCTCGTTCTAAGCGCTTATGGGGACGAAAAACACCCGGTGTATCGACCAACACAATTTGCACATCATCATGAATGACAATACCGCGGATTAAAGTTCGTGTTGTTTGTACCTTATGTGTTACAATTGAAACCTTTGTTCCAACCAATTGATTAACCAATGTCGATTTACCGGCATTAGGCATCCCAATAAGCACAACAAACCCAGAACGCGTTTTCATAACGTCACTCATAATCATTTTTTCCTACTGTTTTCCATACACCCTCTCGTCGCAAAATTTTTTCAGCTGCCATTCTTTCAGCATATCTTTTGGAGCTTCCCTGCCCAATCTCTGAAGCAAACCCAGAAATACTGACCTCTACCATAAAAACAGGATCGTGATCTGGACCTGAACGTTTTATAACCTGATAATGTGGTTGTGCATTGCCTTGGATATGCGCCCATTCCTGTAATTCTGTCTTGGCATCACGTCGACCAGCATCCATTTTCTTTGCCCGACTTTGCCAATATTTTTGAATAAAAGGGCGAACGCTTTCCAATCCTCCATCGAGATATATTACTGCAATCAAAGCTTCCACGACATCTGCATGCATGTTGATAAGTCGACGTCCCTCAAAATTTTTCATCTCAAAACCAACACGGATCATATCAGGAAGTCTCATTTCACGCGCAATATCAGCACATGTCTGTGCATTGACCAGATGATTTAAACGGACTGATAATTCACCTTCACTTGCCTGAGGAAAAAGTTGATACAGCATCTCTGCAATCAAAAGCCCTAAAACCCGATCCCCTAGAAACTCTAGTCGTTCATAATTCCCCTGTTCCGAATCTTGTACACTCGAGTGTGTTAATGCCTTCTTTAACCTCTCTTCATCTTTAAAACGATGCCCCGTCAGCTTGAAAAGCTGATCAATCATGAGACGTTTCATCGTTGTTTCCTTGCTTGATAAGCGGCAAATCATGAACCGTATTTATGAAAGAAAACAAACGTTTCCAACGCACATCAAATGGCCAGCGCCAAATCTGCCAAGCACTTGAACCATTACTGATAGAAAAGAAAATCACGCTCGCGCGACCAATAAGATTTTCTTCTGGAACATAGCCTACATCTAAACGACTATCATCTGAATTGTCGCGGTTATCTCCCATCATAAAGTAATGTCCTTGAGGAACTTCAAAGACTTCTGTATCATCAACTTTCGGGATGAAAGCTAAATCAAGTGTATCATAACTGACACCGTTAGGCATTGTCTCGCGATAAACCTCAACAGGATAGTTAACCTCTGTTATATCAGAATTATCAATCTCCCCCATAAAGTGACGTGAAACAGCCTCATCATTAATATAAAGGACACTTTGACGGACTTGTATACGATCACCTGGTAGCCCAACAACGCGTTTTATATAATCAATCTTCGGATTACTTGGTAAGCGAAAAACGACCACATCTCCACGTTGAGGTTGAGATGCCCAAATCCGTCCAGAAAAAAGAGGAGGAGAAAAGGGGATGGAAAAACGAGAATACCCATATGCATACTTAGAAACAAACAGATAATCTCCCACCAACAAAGTAGGACGCATTGAACCGGAAGGAATACTAAACGGCTGGAAAAAAAGTGTCCGAATAAACGCTGCTAAAAGCAAAGCCTGTATTAAAACAGAAATAAATTCACGAAGCCCACCTTTTTTTTCTTTTTTATGCACTTTATCTTTTTGGATCATCACCAACTGCCTTCTCATCACAGATATAATTTTTTTCATCATAATATTCAAATAACAAAAGCACAATCTCTCATGCCATCTATCCACGTGGAAGTGCTTCGATAATAATAAATGCCTGTGCCCAAGGAAAATCATCTGTTATACTAAGATGAATAACTGCATCATGATGAGGAGGTAATAACTTTTGAAGTTGTATTTGCGCACGATTTGTTAATTGCATTATTGGTTTACCAGACGGCAAATTAACTACCTCCATGTCTTTCCAATTGATACCACAAGCGATTCCCGTTCCTAAGGCTTTAGCACATGCTTCTTTAGCAGCAAATCTTTTTGCATAAGAAGAGGAGCTTTTTTTGAGATTTTCAGATCTATTTCTTTCAATATCCGTAAAAATACGTTCAATAAAACGCTCACCATAACGAACCAACATTTTCTCAATACGTCGTATATCAACCAGATCATTTCCAAGACCAATAATCATAAGATATTACCCGATCTTTCTTAAATTTATTTCTGTTTTAATACAGGCGATGAGCGCTTCTTTAAACGCCTTTTTTTTATAATCTTTTGATATCGCTTTTGTTTAAAACGAACCGTTGCTCTGTAAACACCTATATAAGATAAACCACCAAAAACAATACCTAAAAGAGTTCCCCCTAAAATCATAGGACTCATAATTGTGTCCCATGCGCCTTTAAAGAGGAGAGAGAGATTTGACAATGTCAAACCATTAAATAGAGCACGAATTTGCGAAAGAGAAATCTCTTTGACATCGCTAAAAAGTGATAAACAAAAATACCCTACTTTATAATCAGCCATGACAATCAATAAAAATGTGAGTGGATTAGAAAAAATTGTCCCAATGATTGCGGCAGCAAAGTTTGCACGCAAAAGCCAAGAAAAAAATATTGCCAAAATAATATGCAGCCCAAAGAAAGGGGAACAAGCTAAAAAAACGCCAACAGCAACCCCTAATGCTACTTCATGCGGTGTTGCTGATATACGCAAAATACGTTTATGTATGTAGCAAAATGAGCGAGAAAATGAACGACGTGGCCATAACCAAAGTCGAATACGCGTTACAAAATCTATTGGTTCTCGACGACGAAAAAGCATATGACTCTCAATATACATCTTTTGATGATGAAATAATCTATATCATCCAAATTAATCTTTTTAAGCTTTTGCACAAAAAAAATATAACGACAATTAAATATTTCGACTGCCTGGTTTAATCGCGGGAAGAACAGAAAGCTCTGCAGGAAGTGCATCACTAGCATAAGAGGTTATCTCGTATTCAGCAAGCGCAATCAATGGAACTCCAACATTGACCTTACCACCAGAACGATCAAGGATACATGCACTAGCCAATACCTCTGCTCCTGCTGCAACAAGCGCTTCAACAGTCTCACGAATGGAAAGACCCGTTGTTACAATATCTTCAACAATAACAACCCGTGCACTCTTCTTGATTTCAAAACGACGCAATTCAAAGATGCCATTTACACGCTCTACCCAAAGAGAAGGAACACCAAGGTGACGTGAAGTTTCATAGGAAGGAATAAGACCGCCAATTGCGGGACCAACAACATAGTCAATTTTTCCCTCGATAGATTTTTTGATTTTTTCAGCCAATCCACGACATAACTTTTCCGTCAAGTCAGCATGCATGAATACTTTCGCTTTTTGCATATAAGTCGCACTATGGCGCCCCGATGTTAAAATAAAATGCCCTTCTAGAATAGCATCTGCTTGTTTAAAAATATCAATGACATCTTGTGTCTTCATTGCAAAATCTTTCTTTTTATCCATGAACCCGCCGTACTGTACTTACTGAACCTGCCTTTTTTAACTGAGAAAAAATACGATTCAAATGTTTTAAATCCCACACTTCCAAATCAATCATAATTTCTGTAAAATCTGGTGCTGTACGGATAAAAGATAAATTTTGGATATTGGCATCGTTAGCAGAAATTATTTGTGTAATTTCAGCCAGAGAACCAGGACTATTTACAACTAAAATATTCATCCGTGCAGGAAAACGTTCATTCATTTGGGCATCAATATCCCAGCGGACATCAATCCATCGTTCTGGCTGATCATCATATGCCATCAAAGCTGAAGACTGTATTGGATAAATAACAATCCCAGCTCCTGGCTGCATAATACCAACAATCCGATCTCCAGGTACTGCTCCTTCCGGTGAAAAACGTACGGGTATATCTCCACGGGTTCCTCTAATAGGCAAGGCTTTAGATTGATGATTCTCGACCATTGCATTCTTTTCATTTTCTGGAACTTTAAAAATCATACCTTGAGCATTTTCAATATTAAACCAACCTTCTTCCCCAGGCTTAAAAGATGACTTTTGTACCACACGGTGATCTTGATAATCAGGATAAACCGCTTTAATCACATCAGCGGAAAACAGCTCTCCACGCCCAACAGCAGCCAATACATCCTCTACATCTTTACGTGCTAAACGTGGCAAAACTTTCTTCAAAAGGTCTTTTGAAAATTGCTTTCCCATATATTCAAATGAACGCTCGAGAATACGATATCCTAAACCCGAATATTGTTTACGTACCGCTGCACGACTTGCTCGTCGAATAGCTGAACGTGCTTTACCCGTGACAACAAGAAATTCCCATGCTGCTGGCGGAATTTGAGCGTGTGAGCGAATAATATCAACCTCATCACCATTTTTTAATTTGGTCATTAAAGGCATAATACGACCATTGATTTTTACACCAACACAAGAATCACCGATGTCTGTATGGACGGCATAAGCAAAATCAATAGGCGTAGCTCCTTTAGGAAAAGCAATTAATCGACCTTTCGGCGTAAAACAAAAAACTTGGTCTTGAAAAAGCTCAAGTTTTGTATGTTCTAAAAACTCTTCTGGATTATCTCCATCAGACAAAGATTGTATCGTTTGACGCAACCATGCATAGGCATTCGTTTCACTTGATAACTTCACAGTCGAATAATTGGAACCGTGCTCTTTATATATGGAATGAGCAGCAACCCCATATTCAGCAACTTCATCCATAGCAGCCGTTCTAATTTGCAACTCAACACGTTGTCTTGAAGGACCAACAATTGTTGTATGAATAGAACGATAATCATTTTGCTTTGGTATAGAGATATAATCTTTAAAACGACCAGGAACCATTGGCCATGTCGTATGAATGACACCAAGAGCACGATAACAATCATTCACGGACTCAACAATCACACGAAATCCAAAAATATCCGATAATTGTTCAAAAGATAATGCTTTACTTTCCATTTTGCGAAAAACTGAATAAGATTTTTTCTGACGGCTTTTAACATCTGCTTTAATGCCATTTTCCAAAAAAAGTTTTGTCAATTCATTTTCAATTGTGGAAAGCAAATCACGGTTGTGTTTCAATAATTCAGAAAGTCGATTGGTAATCGTACGATAACCTTCTGGATTTAAATAAAAGAAAGAGAGATCCTCTAATTCCTCACGCATATCCTGCATACCCATACGACCTGCAAGTGGCGCATAGATATCCATCGTCTCCTCAGCAATTCGCCGACGTTTATCATCACGCATAACACCAAGGGTACGCATATTATGAAGACGATCAGCAAGTTTGACTAAAAGAACACGAACATCATCAGAAATAGCAATAAGAAGTTTACGAAGATTTTCTGCTTGTACGGCTTTCTTTGATACAAGATCAAGCTTATTAAGCTTTGTAAGCCCTTCAACCAACTTCCCAATTTCAGAACCAAAAAGCTGATCAATTTCTGCTCGTGTAGCGCTTGTATCTTCAATTGTATCATGCAAAAGAGCAACAGCAATCGTTGCCTCGTCCAACCGCATATCTGTCAAAATAGCAGCAACTTCTAAAGGATGAGAAAAATAAAGATCACCTGACGCACGCTTTTGATGTGCATGCTTTTTCATTGCATAATCATAGGCCCTGTTTAAAAGAGCCTCATCTACGTCAGACTTGTAACGTTGAACACGTCCAACAAGCTCACACTGACGCATCATACGAGCATATCCTTTATCTTTTCACACCTCTAATCTTTATTGAACATGTCCTATCAATAAAAGACAAGAAAAATAATTGCTCCTTACATGACAAGGTATCTTTACTCCTGTAACATAAATTGCTGCAATTAATAATCGTCACTTTTTTCTGGAACAACCAAACCTTCAATACCCGCTAAAAGCTCTTCTTCTGACATATGATCAAATGAAGTACCTTCTTCTTGCGACGACGTATTAAAAACACTTTCAGCTTCACCTGAATGGGTAATAAATTCACTTGCCATTTCTGGCTCATCTACTTCCACATGCTTTTGCAACGAATGAATAAGGTCTTCCTTTAAATCAGCAGGCGACAATGTTTCTTCTGCTATTTCACGCAAAGCAACAACTGGATTTTTATCATTATCACGATCAACCGTAATCTGCGCTCCTTGTGAAATCTGACGCGCCCGATGACCTGCTAAAAGTACCAATTCAAAGCGGTTGTCAACTTTATCAATACAATCTTCTACCGTTACGCGGGCCATTTATGCCTCTTTCTCAAATAAAAAATTTAATAGCGGATAGAGGAGTATATACAATAATCAAAATAAAACACAAGAAAAACAACACAAACTTTTATATTTTTTGATTAAAGAACTTATTTAAAAAAATTCTTGGAAAATTTATAAAAATGTATAACCTATTCATGCTTGTTATCAAAATTTCTTTTAAAAGCATTCCAATAGATTGACTTCAAACAAAGGGAGGTCTTTCTTGACAAAATACTTGTCTGGAGTCCTTATCCTTTTAAAAGGAATACCTGCTGTTTAAACCCTTTGCAATAACAGCAGCCTTATACATACTTTTTATGATAATATCTTTATCTAAAGAGATAAACTTTTTTCTTTGAACATCATGTGTATCGCACTCTTATTCATCGAATAAATTACTGAAAGATGATCTCTCTTTACACAATAATGAGCAATAAGTTTATATTAAACTTTCTTCTAAAAAAGTTTATTTATATTCATTATAGATTGTTTATCAAAACATAACCCGTCATATACGCTATATAAAGACTCAAAAAAATAGAAAAACGATTGATGCCTAACACCATGAATAGCCAATTAACATCACTTTGCCCAGAACCACCCCAAAATTGCAATTTATGTCCTAGGCTTCATCAATTTATCGCTGGCTGGCGTGTAAAAGAACCAAGTTGGTATAACGCACCGGTGCACCCATTCTTTCCTTATAAAGGGCCAGATACAACACGCCTTCTTATTGTTGGGCTTGCTCCTGGATTACGCGGAGCAAATCGAACTGGACGTCCATTTACTGGTGATTATGCTGGGCACTTACTTTATTCAACTTTAAAAAAGTTTGGTTTTGCCCAAGGAACCTTTGAAGAAAGAGCAGACGATACTCTTGAACTTATTGATGCAGCAATTGTTAACTCTGTTCGTTGTGTTCCACCAGAAAATAAACCCACCGGTGCAGAAATTAACACGTGCCGCTATTTCTTCTCACCTCTTTTAACAAATCTTCCGAAACTTAAAGCCGTTATTACCTTAGGCACCATTGCGCACCATTCAACGATACGTGCCCTTAATGCAAAAGTTTTATCTCACCCTTTTGGACACGGTGAAATCAATAATATCGGCAGATTACGCATCTTTTCGAGCTATCACTGTTCTCGTTATAATACAAATACTGGGCGCTTGACAGACGCCATGTTTCACCAAATCTTTCAAGCAGCAAAAACATACTTAGATCAATGCTAAAACTGTTTTAAAAAGTGCTATAAATTTCGATAAAGAATATCGAAATTGCATCCATCATCCATATCTTTTTAAAAGTCTTGCTTTTTCACGTCCCCAATCACGTTTTTTTTCCGTTTCGCGCTTATCATGAAGCTTTTTCCCCCGCGCTAGAGCGATCTCCAACTTAACGCGCCCTCGTTCATTAAAATAAAGTTTGAGAGGAACAAGTGTCATTCCTTCACGAGACGTTGCATTAAAAAAACGTGCCATCTCACGTTTTGAAAGTAATAATTTGCGCAAACGTCGTGGTTCATGATTAAAACGATTAGCCTGCGTATATTCAGGAATATAGCTGTTTACTAACCATAATTCCCCATTCTCAAAACTCGCATAGCTTTCAGCAATATTGGCATGATTAGAACGTAAGGACTTCACTTCCGCTCCCTGAAGGACAAGACCAGCCTCGAGATTATTAAGGATTTCAAAATTAAAACGTGCTTTACGATTGTCAGCAATTATTTTCCGTACGGGCGCGTTCTTTTTTTTATTCATGGCTTTGTCAATATCATTTTATGCTTTTAAAAGACCAGCATGACTGAGGGCTGCATCAATAATCTTCTTTGTTCTTTCTGTTAATGGAACAATAGGAGAACGCACAGTATCACCACAAAATCCTAATTTTGCAGCAGCATATTTAATACCTGCTGGACTAGGTTCAATAAACAGAGCACGATTAAGAGGCATCAAGCGATCATTTAATTCTCGTGCTGTTTTATAATCACCACGAAAACAAGCGGCTTGAAGCTCTGCACAAAGCTTTGGAGCAACATTAGAAGAAACTGAAATACACCCCATACCTCCATGTGCATTAAAACCTAACGCCGTACAATCATCACCGGAAAGCTGCACAAAATCTTTTCCACACTTTTCACCTTGTTCACTAACGCGCTCAATTCTGCTCGTTGCATCCTTAACACCAATGATATTGTTAAAATCTTGATAAAGGTCTTTCATCGTTTCTACAGCCATATCGATAATAGAACGACCAGGAATATTATAAATTATAATCGGAATAGAAACAGCTTTGGCAATGGAAGAAAAATGCTTGTATAAACCAGATTGATTTGGTCTATTATAATAGGGAGTGACAACCAAAACTGCATCTGCACCAGCTTTTTGCGCGTATTGTGCAAGCTCTACAGCCTCGCTTGTGCTATTTGATCCCGCTCCAGCAACAACAGGAACACGCTTTGCAACCTGCTCAACACACAATTCTATAATCCGCTTATGTTCTTCATGACTTAACGTTGCTGATTCACCTGTTGTCCCAACAGGGCTTACACCGTTAATCCCTTGTGTGATCTGCCATTCAACAAAATCACAAAACGCCTTCTCATCAATCGCGCCCTTGTTATCAAACGGTGTGATAAGCGCAGTTATAGCTCCCTTGAGCATGATAAACTCCCTATAATGTTTGCTTTTATTTTTTTATAATCGCCTTTTATAAATTTTAAATAGAGCATAATCTTGCTCTATCATTGAAGCAAGATGAATTTCAAAAAAAGCCCCCATAAAATGAAAATGTCCCTCCTTAAATGTTGAACATTTCTTTAAAATAAGCCGTCTATATTAACGCGTTTTTCATGCTTGTGTTCTATAAATCCTTAAGTTTTTACAAAAAGCAAGGTCTCAAGGTCTTTTCTCTATGCGTGTATTTTCCACCTCTCTTTTCGTATCAACCTTTACTGCACTTATACTGGCAATAAGAATTTTATTTTCAAGTGCATACGCGCAAACACCCCTTTTGCAAGGGAAAGTACCAATCCCTTTGGTTCGCCCTACTCCCTTTACCGCAAAAGAAGCTCAAGAATCTCTTCAACAGATACACACGACATCACACAATACTGCTACACTTCAGCAACTGAAAACTGGGCTAGATGCACTAGCAAACAACAATATTGCAAAAACAATAAATCTTCGTAATTCAATGGAAAAACATAGCCTTGATCGTCATATTTTGACATGGGCGCTGGGGGTGTCAAACCAAGCTAATATACCCAGTTCTGAAATATTTAATGCAATCAACATGCTAAAAGGATGGCCAGGTATAGAAACGATGCAACGCAATGCTGAACGTGCTTTTCTTAACGAAACCAACGTCACACGCGCAATCATCCAAAAATTTTCTCATCACCCGCCCCAAACAGCACAAGGGATGGCTCTCTTCGCTAAAGCACTTATCGCAACGGGACAAACCACTCGTGCTCAACACGTTATTGCGCCATGGTGGCATAAAACACAGCTCAGTGCAAAAGAAGAAGTATTTGTTCTTAAAAATGCAAGCGCTGCATTAAAACCTATTGATTATTTGAAACGCATGCAGTTTATGCTGTATGCACATCGTTTTGATTCAGCAGCACGCGTTGCAAAATTAGCCCATGCTCAATCTCTTTTTAATGCTTTTGTAGCCGTTGAAAAAAATGATCCTAGAGCTACACAAAAATTAAAAGCTGTAGAGAGATCATGGCAAAAAGATCCTCTTTTTCAGTTTGCTCGAATACGCCATCTTCGACGAACAGAGCAATATGATGCGGCCGCAGCACTCATGATGAAAATATCAAAAGATGCATTCCGCCTTATGAACCCTCATTCATTGTGGAAAGAACAACGCGCCCTTTCTCGTGAAATGCTCGATTTAAACAAACCCAAAATTGCTTATCAACTCGTTGCAATGCACACTGGTATAACATCTGCATTAGCCGTCGATGCTGAGTTTCATGCAGGATGGTATGCACTACGGTTTCTTCATAACCCTAAATTAGCAATGCAGCATTTTTCACGTATTCCTCAACTCTCTTCTTTACCTTTTTATGCATCACGTGGATATTACTGGATGGGACGAACAGCAGAAGCGCTAAAAGAACATCAAAATGCCCAGCAATACTTTCATCGCGCAGCTCATTTTGGTGCAACTTACTATGGTCAATTAGCCGCTGCACGACTCAACCAAAAAAAGCTTAAAGTTTTCTTTCCCAAACCAACAACCGCTGAGCGACAACATTTTAGTGCACGAAAAGCGATCAAAGCAATTCAACGTCTTGAAGCAGCCGGCTATGCTGATTTTGCTAAATTTTTTTATAGAGAGCTCGGAAAAAAAATAGAAAGCCCCGGTGAATTAGCTCTTCTGGCTGTTATGGCAGAAAAAAATGGAGACTATTATACCAGCCTCAAAATTGGAAAAATGGCTGTTTTTCAGGGGAAAAATGTCGGTGCACTCTCTCATCCTCTGGGAGCTATACCAGCTTCTGCTAATATTTCTGTAGAAGAAAAATCGCTTATCTATGCCATTGCACGCCAAGAAAGCGAATTTAATCCAACAGCCATATCAAAAGCAGGTGCACAAGGTATACTCCAATTGCTTCCTACAACAGCAAAAGCACTGGCAAAAAAATACTCAATCGCATGGTCTCCTAAAAAATTTAGCAGTGATGCTCATTATAATGCAACATTAGGTGCACATTTTCTCAATGAACAATTAGAACGTTTTAATGGATCCTATATACTAACTCTTATTGGCTATAATGCGGGTCCCCGTCGAGTCAATGAATGGATAAAACGTTATGGCGATCCTCGAGGACAACCTCTCGATAACGTCATTGATTGGATTGAACGTATTCCTTATACAGAAACACGTAATTACGTGATGCGTGTCATGGAAAATTATGGTGTCTACAAAGCAAGACTCACTGGGAAAATAGATATAAAAACCGACTTGCTTTCTGGTCGACGGAAATAATATGCCTTAACTTCCCAAATAGCATTTGAAATGCGTTCACAAGAAGTGTTTTTATTCCTTTTTAAATAGTACCCACATACCAACCTTCTTAGGATATATAAAAAGTAATTTTAATTAATTCAGTATTAATAAATTCGAAATGAGAAAACCCTCCGCTATTTTGGTCTTTTATTCCAAATACAAAATGATGAATTATCATTATAAATAAACATGTCGTACAAATAGTTCATTTCTTCTCAACATAAACGACAATATCATAGAGATTACAAATATAAGAAAAGAGTGAAACAAATAGCTCATCCTTTTACTACTGCTTATTAGACAATATTCAAATCTTGTGAAACAGCATTTTTTAAAACTATTTTTTCTGCTTATAACATTTCTATACCAAATAAGAGCACGTTATTATATATATATATATCGTTTGGATTATTTCTGATAACAGAAAGATAGACACATTGAGTTAGAAAGCCTTTAAAGACAAACAATTTTCTTCTGCATCTTCCCTTTTCATTCGGTTTTACGACTTTTAAATATGTCAATATCTTTTAATAATGAAGATGAAACTTTGCTTTTTGTTTTTCTCATTTTTACATATAAGCTTTACATATAAGCTCACATCCTTCACACAAAACAGAGTATCCCCAAATAGTATGTTTTTCTTATTTATATTATTGTTTTATTTTAATGTTTCTAAGTCCATTTCACAACGGTGTATCTGAAAAGTACTTACGAAAATCCTCTCACGAATGGTATAAAAATCGATTAGACCTTTAATTAATAAAAGCTATAGCTCTATCATCCCTTAACTCCCAATGTTGCAAAAGCCCTTTCATTTAGAGCACTCATAAGAAGTATATTCACTGCTTTTTAGAAGTTTTTTATCCATGCTCCTCCTCAACTTGTATCATAAGTAAGCGGATGGTTTTGATTGATTCAACATCAAAAAAATTCGAATAAATTATATTTTAACTTTCATTAAAATTATAAACAATCATTATAAATCAATATATTATAAGAAAACGCCCCGCATAAAAAATCAGCTAAATATTAGGGATACTCTAATTGTTTTATTCACTTTTGATGGTGGTGGTGGTGGAAAAGAACCAACGCGTCGAAGGGCTGCCATCGCTAATCGATCAAGTTCCGGGTCACCAGCAGAGACTACTACACGACTAGAAAAAATACTCCCCTGCTCATGCACCATAAATTCTAACTTCACCGTTCCTTTTGTACGATTGGTGCGCTGTCCCACAATATAATTTTTTTGCCTTTCTAATTGTGACTGTACCTTTGCTAACCACTCCATTAACAACATATCTTCAAGCCCTGCTGTACCGCCGCCCTTGTTGATGGAAGAAGAACGTACCGCCTTTGCATTGGAGCGCTTTACTACAGCCTTTGGCATCGGTATTGTTTTTTTGATAAACGCTTTATGCTCCACTTTTTGAGGTAGGGGTTCTTCCAAAGGCTTTAAGTCATCTTGTTCTACTATATGCTGAGGTTCTTCCGATTGAACTTCATCCACGGATTCCAATCCTTCTGACTCCTGCTCTAGGAGATCAGACTGTAATACTTCTTGCTCTGTATTAATATCCGACTCTCTATGAATATCTGGCAAGTCTGTATCAACATCCGGATATACAGTTTCTTGCATAAAAGTCAGCATAATCTCCGACGAGAGCAAACCATTACTTATACCAGTACTTTGAAAATAAAACTGTGCTGCCAATAATACATGCAAAAAGAAAGCCCCAATAAATGCACCAATCCAAAGAGTTAATAATTGTTTCGTATTTGCAAAAATCATCGTTTCTTCTGCCACTATTTTAAGCTTAATATTGGTGTTCAATCTCATTAAAACAGGCTATTTTGAAATTGCAACTTTTTTCTTGACTGATTTTGTCATGTTTAATATGGTCTTCTAATGATTTTGTGACGTTGTCAAAATCATTCCTACTTGGCTGGCAAGTTTTAATCAGTGAGTCCAGCCTTTTTGTATTAAAAAATTTCAAAACAGAGAGGGGATGTTTAAAAGGGTTATGATGTGTTATGCAAATAAGACGAAAAAATATCTATAAAAGCTGTGTAATTTTAAGTGCATTATCGGTCTGTATACCTTCATTTGTTTTTGCACAAAATAAAGATGGAAGTGCTGTCACTGAACTCAAACCAATCCTTATTAAAGGAAAAAAAATAGAAGATGCTTCAAATTCAATAACCATTCTGACTGATCGTAAGACCAACAAGAATATTGATGAAAGACAAATAACTGATGTTTATGATGTGAGTCGTCTTAATCCTTCCGTATCCTATAACTCAGAAAATAACAGTTTCGTTATTCGAGGTTTAGATGCAAACCGTGTTCTTACGACAATGGATGGTATTTCTCTTCCATGGTTTAATGATATATTCCGTGGTGGAGGTGGAAACACAACTTTTGATTTCAATGCTCTTTCTACGTTTGATACTATTCAAGGATCAGATTCTAGTCTTTATGGTTCTGGCGCCTTAGGGGGAATCATTGCGTTGCGTACCCTTGATCCTGAAGACCTGATCGTGGAAGAAAAGAATTGGGGAAGCCTTATAAAAGGTGGTTATAATTCTGTTGATAACAGCTGGCGCATCGATCAAGCTTTTGCTGTGCGTAATTACCGGACATTTTTACTTTTTCAAGGATCTTATGTAGAAGGTCATGAGCGCAAAAATATGGGAACAGTAGAAGGGTATGAGGAACGCACGCGCAAAAACCCTTCTCACTTTGATAAAAATAACTTGCTTTTTAAAATTCATCAATATTTGAGTGATAATCACCGCCTTGGTTTTACCGCAGAGCGTTTTGGTCATAATAGTAACACACATGAATTAAATTCGTCTAAAAGATACGCTCCAGGTTCCGTTTATGAGCAGGATAATAAACTTCGTGAGCGCTTTTCTCTTTCTTATAATTATAATGGTAATGGTGATGCAGTTCTTGATGCGTTTAATGGGCAGCTTTATTGGCAAAGGCAATCAAGTCGTTACGTTATGACAGGCGTTCGTGTTTCAGCTCCCAAAGGGGATTATTTGAGAGATAATTTCTTGCGTAATATCAATTATGGTTTCAATGCTGATGCCCTTAAAAAAGTGGATTTTGGCACTATAAACCATACGTTAAAGTTTGTAATGAATGTTTCGTCATCTAAATTTCATCACTATTTGTTAGGTAAAGACAATTGTCATATAAAAGAATACGCTCGGGGATGTCTTTTTGTTCCTGCTAATCGATCAGATTCACCAGACACAAATGGTTACAATTTAGGTTTTGTTTTTGAAGATGAAATTGGGTTGGTTGATGATCGTTTTCGTATAACACCGGGAATCCGGTATGATTGGTACAAATATGTTCCTCAGAAAACACCTTCTTATGAGAAAGCACTGATTTCTGATAAATTCCCTCCAGAAAGAAATGGTTCACGCTTTTCTCCTAAATTACGCGTGGAGTGGGATGTTCGTAATCAAGTAACGCTCTATGCTCAGTGGGCACAGGCTTTTCGTGCACCACGTATTTCAGAACTTTACGTCTCTTATATCAAACCTTCTGCTTATTACGTGAAAGGGAATCCTGATCTTCAACCAGAAACAAGCAATGGGTATGATGTTGGTCTACGGTATGGAAATGTAAATTTCGGTGGTTCCTTCAATGCCTTTTTCAATAAATATAAGAATTTCATAGATACTGAGGATAGAGGGCCATCAGAGGAATTTAGATTTGCGCGTCGGCATTACATGAATCGTTTTCACGTGCAAATTTTTGGTGTTGAGACAAAAGCCCATTTAGTTCTTAAAAATGGTTTTCATAGCAATGTTGCTCTTGCTTATTCACAAGGAAAAGATCTTGATAAAAAGGAGTATCTTAACTCAATTCCTCCTTTGAAAGCAGTTATCGGATTAGGATATGCAAAAGAGGTTTGGGGAAGCGATATTATCCTTACTTTGGCAGCTAAACGTGACAAAGTAGCCGGAGAATCTGATTACCAAAAAATTCCAGGATATCATGTCGTTGATATGACAGGGTGGTGGAAACCATTCGGTGAAACGGGACCTATTCTAAGAGCCGGTGTTTATAATCTTTTCAATACAAAATATTGGAATGTATCTGAACTTCCTTCAGGTAAAAGTTCAACACCAAAAGATTATTATAGCCAGCCTGGTCGTAACTTTAAGGTGTCGTTTGTACAAAAGTTTTAGTCACTTCTGTTAATTATTCGGTCAATAAAATCGTATTGATAAAAGGATTAATTATTGTGTTTCTATTTTCAACATCTTTAAAATTACAAAGATTTGGTAGAAAAGTTTTAATTCTTTCTGTTTTATCGTTTTTTGATTGCTCAGCTGTTGGCGATAGAGTGTTATTTTGTGATAGATTGAACTCTTAAAAGAATTTAATTTATTGCCTTGGAATTGTAAAATTTGAAAGTTAGTTTTTGAGTTAAGTAACATAAGGTAAATTCATGGCACATACAGCTGAAATGATTCTTCGTTTGCGTGAAGAAAAAAAAGAAATGCGAAACCGCGATTTTGCGGTTTCGATTGGTATATCTGAAGCGGAGCTTATTGCGGCTTATTGTACCATTGGAAAAGCAAAAAGGCTACAAACTGATGTTGCTACTCTCTTGGAAAATGCACCTCGACTTGGAACCGTCATGGTCTTAACTCGCAATGAATATGCTGTTCACGAAATAACGGGACGCTTTGAAAAAATTGTTCAAAACGAACATATTCCTATCACACTTGGTGAAATTGATTTGCGTATTTTTACAAAACAATGGAAGTTCGGTTTTGAATATGATGTCGTTATTCTTGGAAAACCTACAAAAAGTCTGCAATTCTTTGATCAACATGGCGTTGCTATTTTAAAGGTCTATTCTAAAGATATGACAAATATGGAAGAGTGGAATAAACTTGTTGAAAAGCTCCTTCTTGAAGATCAGTCTCCTGTTCTTAACATTCTTCCCGTTTCTCTCCCAGCCCAATGTGACATAACAGAATTGGATATTGAGAGTTTTCGGGATCGTTGGCGGAAAATGACAGATGTACACCAACTTCACAAAATTATTTCCGAATTTAAAATTAATCGACATCATGCTGTAAAATATGTTGGTAATGAATTTGCCGATGAATTGCAGGTAAATGCTGTTGAAATAATGCTTAACCAAGTCGCACAACAAGAACTGCCAATCATGTGTTTTGTTGGGAATAAAGGGTGTATTCAAATTTTTAGTGGGACTGTAAAAAATATTAAGCAAATGGGACCTTGGCTTAATGTTCTTGATCCAAGATTTGACCTTCATTTACTCACGTCTGGGATTGCTAGAGTATGGCATGTTCGCAAACCTACCCGTGATGGTTATGTCAGTTCACTTGAAGTTTTCGATAAAGATGATGAGATGGTTATTCAATTTTTTGGCGTACGCAAGGAGGGTCAAAAAGAACGTGAAGATTGGCGTTCTTTATTGAATAGTTTGCCATCATGCCAAGAAAACAGCAGTAACTAAGATAAGGTTAGACATGTTCATATCTCTTTTACATAGGTTATCAAACCTTTTTCTTACGTGTTTACTGCTCTCTCTTACTTGTTTTTCTAAACAAGTAATTGCTGAACCTGCAACGCGTTTTCCTGAAAATGCTCGAATTGTTTCTATCGGCGGAGCACTTACAGAAATTGTCTATGCATTGGGAGCCCAAGATCAACTTGTCGCCCGTGATAGTACAAGCGTCTACCCACAAGAAGCGCTCAAGCTTCCTGTGCTTGGATATATGCGTGCTCTTTCACCTGAGGGGGTTTTATCACTTGCTCCAGAGGGTATATTGCTTGTTGAAGGAAGTGGTCCCGCTTCAACAATTGATATTCTCAAAAAAACATCAATACCTCTGGTGATCATACCAGAAGACTACTCCCGTGAAAATGTGATAGAAAAGATTCGCCTCGTTGGTCAAGCCATTCATCGGGAAGTGCAAGCCGCGGCGTTAATTGAGAAATTGAAGCGTAATTTTTTAGACAACGATGCGCTTTTGGCGAAAGTAACAACACCAAAGCGTGTCCTTTTTGTTTTCTCTGTGCAAAATGGACGCGTCATGGCATCTGGAACAGGTACTGCAGCTGATAGTATGATCAAACTTTCAGGTGCTATCAATGCTATCACCGATTATAAAGGATATAAACTTCTCAATGGCGAAGCATTATTGAAATCAGATCCTGATGTTATTTTGCTTGTAAAACATGGTGCAAGATCAACCAGCATTGATAAGATTTTAGCCATACCGGCAGTTCAAGCAACAACTGCAGCGAAAAATCATGCCATAAAACAGATGGATGCTATGTATTTTTTGGGATTTGGTCCACGTACTGCAGACGCATCAAGAGAGCTTATTGAGATACTTTATGGTGCACATCAAAACGGTAAGAGCTGATAAAAATGGTAGACGGTACATCCAAGATGCATTTACCTAAAGAAAAAGAAGGTAAAAAAATAAACCGTTCAAAGCAGGGAAAAAATTTATTATTAAGCTTAATAATATTCCTTATTTTCAGTATTTTTGGTGGGCTCTTGAATGGTGCAGCAAAGGTTTCTTTCGTTGATCTCCTCCATGTGATACTTACACAAGATTTTTCGGTAAGTAGTAAAACGCGTGATTACCTCGTGCTCATCGACATAAGGCTTCCCCGTGTTATCTTGGGATTATTGATTGGAGCAGCCTTAGCTGTCTCCGGTGTTCTTATGCAAGGGCTTTTTCGTAATCCTCTTGCAGATCCCGGAATTGTAGGTGTATCAGCAGGTGCTGGACTTGGAGCAGTCTTAGCAATTGTTGTCGGCATTGCTTTTCCTGTTTCTTTTGCACCTTTTCTAGAGCCTTATAAAGTTATCATAGGTGCTTTTTTTGGTGGACTTTTATCAACGATTATTCTCTACATAATAGCAACGCATAACAGCTTTACCTCTATTGCAACCATGCTGCTTGCTGGTATTGCTCTTGGTGCATTAAGCAGTGCTGTTGTAGGAACATTGATTTTTGTCGCAAATGACCAACAACTGCGTGATATCACTTTTTGGAGTCTGGGCTCTCTTGCGGGCGCTACATGGTTGAAAGTATGGCTTGTTCTCCCTTTTATCGTTATTGGTCTTCTTTTCTCTCCCTTTTTATCACGAGCACTTAATGCCCTTGCTCTTGGAGAAGCTGTTGCTGGCCATATTGGTTTCCATATTCAACGCGTCAAAAATATTGCTATTCCCCTTGTTGCTCTTATGTGCGGTAGTGCTGTTGCTGTCAGTGGTGGTATTGGTTTTATTGGTATTATTGTTCCTCATATTTTACGTCAACTCATAGGTCCTGATCATCGCTATCTCATTCCTTGCTCTGCTCTCTTGGGAGCAGCATTACTTATTTTTGCTGATATGTTTGCACGCTTAATTGTTGCCCCCGCAGAATTGCCGATTGGGATTGTAACAGCGCTTTTTGGTGCACCTTTCTTTCTATGGATCCTTATATGCAAACGAGGAACAGACTTTTCATGATTGAAGCGACAAATATTTGTGTTCAGCGCGGAAAGAAGCAGATTCTTAAACACATTAATCTTCAAGCTAAAAGTGGTGCTTTTACCATTATTATTGGTCCTAATGGATCAGGAAAAAGTACTTTTATCAAAGCTCTGAGTGGTGAAATTCCTTATAGTGGAAAAATAACCTTAAATGGTTATAATGTATGCCAAACAAAAACTCATGTAATGGCAAAAATGCGGGCTGTACTACCACAATCAACAACGCTCGTATTTCCATTCTTAGTCCATGAAGTTGTAGGGCTTGGCCTTTCTGTAAACCAATTTAGCATTGCCAAAGCCGAATTGCAAAATCTTATCCAGAAAGCTTTAGAGTGCGTTGACCTTTCTGATTATGGCAACCTGTATTATCACCAATTATCAGGTGGAGAACAAGCTAGAGTACAACTTGCCCGTGTACTTTGCCAAGTCTGGAAACCTGTTCATAATGGGATTCCTCGCTGGATGATATTAGATGAACCTATTGCTAGCCTCGATATTCAACATCAAATCATCGTTATGGATATTGCTAAACAATTTGCTCATTCTGGTGGCGGCGTTCTTGCTGTTCTTCATGACCTCAATCTCGCGGCACATTATGCAGATAACATGATCTTGCTCAAGGAAGGTGAGATTTATTGCGAAGGAAATGCAACTAATGTGTTGACAACACAAAATCTCCGCGATGTTTATCATTGTTCTTTAAACGTTTCTGAATTACCTAAAGAAGATATCCCTTTTATACTCCCTCAAACGACATCCTCCTATGAAATTAGATCTCTAGGCTATCGGCTTCAATCTAAAAACTAAAGTCCATAGCAAAATAAAACACGCAAATATTCAAGAATCTTTTTTATTTTTATATGAACTCCTTTTTGTCATCTATCATTAAAAAAGAAGACCAAGCACCCTAAAGATATTTTTGGAAAAAACTACCAGTTTAAAATCTTTCAAGATTTTACGTAACTAAAAACATGTGAAGTTTTGTTTTGCTATCAAACTGTTAGATAATACGAATTTATACAACATAAATATGCGTTTTCCTACTCTTTCTATCACTTTTATCTTTATAAAAATGATTCAAGAAATGCGTACAAATGCCTTTGTTATAATAACGGATGTATTATTATATCTTCTAAGGACCATATAGAAATCAAGTACCTTTCTCCCCTGCATAAAAGATTTATTTGTAGCTTTAATGGTAATGTTTTCTTTATAATACATATACTTTAGCTTATTTGTATAAATAAATATTGATTTACAATGATATTTTTACTTTTCTCTCTCTATTAAAAAATTGTTTATTGGCATATCACAAAGAATTAACCTATTGAATAAAAACTTTAAAATAAACTCAATAACGCTTTTTGTAAGCCCCCTAATGCAAAAACAATGCGGAATATAGGGATGAGGAGAGAGTATAGAAATAGCGTTTGTCTTCTGCTTCATAAGCATAATGATGATTCCACTCAAAGGGGAACTATCATTTACAGATAAAGCCTCCTACCATGGCAATGCAAAGAAATGAAATCGACAACAAGGTGAGAAATATATTTATAAGATGAATTAACTCATACAGGGGTATGCTATTTTTGCACAAAAAACGCTAAAAATATTGTACTTTTTTATGCCTCAGGTTGAATAATTTTATTACCTTCCCCTATCAAAACACCTTATGAAAAAATATATCTCCAGATCTCTTCACGGCACAGTTTAAATGATTTTTAAACATTTTCCCTATGTTATCATATAATTATAAAATAAATTATATCCTTAACTCTTTCTTTCAATCATTTTAAATTTGTTTTTTGACGCTCTCAAGTATTCTATTAACAATATAGATTTCCTTTTCATATGTATAGAAAATAACGCGGAATTGCTCCGCGTTAACAAAATTATCAAGGTGTATAGATTATTATTACTTAAACATACTCATGATTTTATAGCATAGACAACGGTTGTATTAACAGGGCGCGTTTCTGCCTCACCCGTATGGGAAAGAGTTACCTTGTGTGTATGTGCACCAGCAGAAGCTGTTCTCCCTTTCAGGGTTGCATTATAAGTATAATGATTCGGGAGTCTCCCAATATCACCAACGGGCCATCCTACCCCTTGATACTCAAAATTATGCGCATGCTCGCCTGCGTTTTCAATACTCCCAATATGCGTATGTGATTTTATGCTATCTTGTTGTTCATCTGCAAACTTTCTACCACCATCTAAACCCCGACCATTATCAAAGCCGCGTAAAAACATGCCTCTAAAATCAGGAACTTTAAAAGTTTTATTGCTGTCTTTTCCCCATTTATCACCTATTGCCTCGAATAACTGCGGATAATCTTCACGCTTATAGGCCTTACCATCACATAAAAGCCAACCATTTGGCACATTTTGCATAGCAAATGTTGCAATAAATCCAGAGGGGAAACTTTCTATCTTTGGTGGTGTAGGGTTTAATAAATACCAACCCTCATGCTCTTTTATTAAAACACCATTATTGTATACCATTTCATAAATGCCATCTGTTTGAAATTCTCCACCTTCTAATGGTATAACCCCCGTATCAGTGGCTTTATAGATAAGCTTTTCTCCTATATTATTAACAGTTATTGTTGTCACGCCAATATTTACACCACAAGCTTTAAAACGTATGACGATATCATTGTTGTATTTCTTTATAGGCGAAACTGTCTTTAAGGTAATTAATGTTGTTTTATCTTCCAAATTTACTATAAAGCTTGAATTAATAGATCCACCATTATCTGCAAGATATTCGCGCACGCGCTGCATCATCGCCCTTGCACTATCATTAACAGAACTAGGCGGCTGTCCTTCTGCCCAATTAATGATACTATCTGAATAAGCATTTTCATCAGCCTTTAGAGACCAATCATAGATATTAGACATTTTAAATCCCCCATTATTTTCATAGTTTTTCTAACAACTTCTCGTTCTGTGCACTAAAATGTGCTGCCGCTGTTTATTGGTACATCATAACCACTGCACCATCCTTATTTACGCATTTTATCTCTCTTCACTCCTTCCAATTTTATAACCTAAATTCACCAGACGCTTTTCATAACATTAGTATTAATGCTTTCTCTTCTAATGTATAATGTAACCACCTCATCTGATGTTACTTAATATCTTGTTTTGTTGCTTTGCTGTTGTTATATAATTATTTTTTCAATCTTGCATCTTGTTGCAAAATTTATAAATACTTCCAAAATTTTTCTTATTATGGATTTCATATAACCATTACTGAATGTAATAACTTATCATCCACATAGAAAGTTTCTGACTTAAACATTATCTTTTTTTATTTTTTTTCAATAGTTTAAATCTATCTCGTCGATATTTTATACCATATATTTTAAACAAAGAAATTCTATCTTTTGGCTATCATTTGTATTAAAACTTTAAAAATTAGCTTCAAATTTTTTGCATGCTTCATTATGTTTTTATTCACATGCAAATACTTTGTTCTATTTTATTCAATTGATTTCTGAAATTGTGTCACAAGATTAGCACCAATGTTTTTTTGAATAAGCTTTTGTTCAATCTAAATGTATCACAGAGAATATATTCAATATGGACATTTGCTCCACACTTTCATTAAACTGGAAATAAAATACTTTGAAATATTAAATATCACACACCTTCACAAAATTTGAAGGTTGTATCCGATCCGGAAAAAATTAAAAAGCATAACCCAGCCCCTCCCCCAATTTTTATGAACAATATCCTTGTTTATTAAACGCCCCATAACCAACTTTTCCCCTCCCACACTTAGCACATCCTCCTCTATATATTATTATATGTATATTTTTTTTGCAAGAACAATAAATCATTCTAAACAACATCTTGCAATTATTGGTGTTCTTCTTAATTCAAGGCAATATTATTTTTATAATAAAGATTAGGTATTGTTTCTCGCTTTTATTTATCGCATTCTTAATGGGAACATCCCCCTCATGAAGAATAGAATGCCCCAAACAAAATATAATGATATTGCATATTACGCACTTTTTAAGAAATATTGTTCAAAATATACTCCTTTCATTTTACGACAGCGCACGTCAATGATACAATAGCAAGCCATTATAGATCATCAGCTTTAAGCTTTTGAAGATACAAGTGGAATCCATCATACATTTTGTTGGCTCCCACGTTTTGACAGCCTCACTCTTAGAATGTTCATTAAATGACATTTGGCTTCCTTTCTTCAAGTGCTTTGCCCCATACGCTCCCACTTATGACGTGCAAGGAAGTGTTTTTATACGAAAAGATATATGATGAGAGGATCTTATGGTATTCTGAGTTATTATTTTAATATGAAAAAAATCTCAATCAAAGCCATAAACTATCTACTTTTCCCTGATAATCCGTTTTTAACTTTATTCTGGTTTATAAAAGCTTCAATATCATAGTTTATCACTTCATAATATCTATTTTCACTCTTAAAAACACACCAAAATCGTTTAAAATATATTTTTATGATTGACAATATAGATATTTAAGCCAACCATATTCGTATTAACAAAAATACTTCAAGTGGGAGGAGGCATGCAAATATTAGAATAGATATTGTATCAGTTTTTCAAAATAACTTTTCTTGAGCTGTATTGGGTTTTCTTTGCTACAAAGCAATACTATCCCTATTCATCTGAATGCTCGTGATTGATAATTTGAATACATCTCCATTAACATCGTAACTCCATTAACATCGCAACCTATTTTTGAACTCCGTGTCTATAAGGAAAAAGTTTGTGCAGAAAAATACTCCATCAATCAGTTGTAGCCCCTTTCCCGCTTCACGCAAAATTTATCAACAGAGCCTTCTCTTTTCTGATGTGCGCGTACCATTGCGTGAAATTTCACTGGCTGATGGCAGTGGTGAAAAACCTTTAAACGTCTACGATACTTCTGGCCCCTACACAGATAAAGATATGATCATTGATATTACAAAAGGCCTGCCAGCAATTAGCTTGCCTTGGCTCTCTAAGCGGGATGATACTGAAACTTATCCTGCACGATTAGTTAAACCTGAAGATAATGGATTGACTTCTGATAAAAACCTTACACCAGCCTTTAAGCAAAAACGTTCTATTTTACGAGCAAAAAATGGCAAAGCAATTACACAAATGGCTTACGCACGCGCAGGCATTATTACCGAAGAAATGGAATATGTGGCTATACGAGAAAATGAAGGATTAGCAGTAGAAGAACGGCAGAATGTACCATCAAATGAAACATTTGCTGGATCAATACCAGAAATTTATACTGCGGAATTTGTGCGCAATGAAATTGCTTGTGGACGCGCCATTATTCCACAAAACATTAATCATCCAGAGTGCGAACCCATGATTATTGGGCGTAATTTTCGTGTTAAAATTAATGCTAATATTGGCAATTCAGCAGTAACTTCATCTATGGAAGAAGAAGTTGATAAAATGGTTTGGGCCATTCGCTGGGGAGCAGATACAGTTATGGATCTCTCAACAGGTCGAAATATTCATAATATTCGTGAGTGGATTATTCGAAATTCTCCTGTGCCCATCGGAACAGTTCCTCTTTATCAAGCACTCGAAAAAGTACAGGGTATTGCCGAAAACTTAACATGGGATATTTTCCGTGATACCCTTATTGAGCAAGCAGAACAAGGTGTCGATTATTTTACCATTCATGCAGGATTAAGATTACCATTTATTCCTATGACCATTGATCGTGTAACAGGTATTGTTTCACGAGGCGGTTCTATTATGGCAAAATGGTGTCTCCATCATCATAAAGAAAGCTTTCTCTATGAACATTTTGATGAAATTTGTGATATTGCACGCACGTATGACATCTCTCTTTCATTGGGGGATGGATTACGCCCTGGCTCTATTGCCGATGCCAATGATGAAGCCCAATTTGCAGAGCTTAAAACTTTGGGAGAATTGACAAAAATTGCTTGGAAAAAAGATATACAGGTTATGATTGAAGGTCCTGGGCATGTCCCAATGCACAAAATTAAAGAAAATATGGAGCAACAATTAGATCTTTGTCATGAGGCGCCTTTTTATACTTTGGGACCTCTTACAACGGATATTGCTCCTGGTTATGACCATATTACATCAGCAATTGGTGCCGCTATGATTGGATGGTTTGGAACTGCTATGTTGTGTTATGTAACACCTAAAGAACATCTAGGACTGCCCGATAGGAATGACGTAAAAACTGGTGTGATCACTTATAAAATTGCTGCTCATGCCGCTGACCTTGCTAAAGGTTTACCTAGAGCACAATTGCGCGATAATGCTCTTTCGCGTGCACGATTTGATTTTAGATGGCACGATCAATTTAACCTTTCTCTTGATCCAGAAACAGCCTGTGCCTTTCATGATGAGACAATGCCTAAAGAAGCCCATAAATTAGTGCATTTTTGTTCCATGTGTGGACCAAAATTCTGTTCTATGCGTATTTCCCATGATATTCGTGAGGCAGCTGCAATAAGAAAAACAAAAGGGGAAGGTATGATCGCCATGGCCGAAAAATATCAGAAAAATGGTGACCTTTATATGGAAATTGTTCCTCCTCAAAAAAAGAAAGTAAATAGTTGAAGAACATTCTTATCAAAGGTGCAGGTGTAGGCGGCTTAACAGCTGCCTTTATGTTACAGCAAAAAGGTGCTTCTGTTACTGTATCAGCCCCCCCTCATTCACCTATAGGAAGTGCTAGTTGGTATGCAGGAGGAATGCTCGCACCTTACTGTGAAAGGGAAAGTGCAGAACAAATTGTTGAAGATCTTGGTGTACAAGCTATACAATGGTGGCGTAAAACGCTCCCCAACCTTGTCATACAAAAAGGCACTTTAGTGGTTGCACCTACACGAGATAGAGGAGAGCTCGAACGATTTTCTGTACGTACGCATAATCACAAAACCGTAGATAATACAGAAATAGCTCATCTTGAACCAGATCTTGCTGAACGTTTTAACTGTGCACTCTTTTATGAAAATGAAGCCCATATTGATCCTCGCAAAGCACTTATGGCTTTAAAAGAAAAGCTGCTCAACAATGGAGCCTGTTTTGTTGATGTAGAGAAGGCTGAAAAAAAATTTGATATTGTTATTGATGCGACAGGAATAGCACGTTTAGGAAAAGATAAAAATATACGGGGCGTACGCGGTGAAATGCTTCTCGTGCGCTGCACCGATATTAAAATTTCGCGTCCAATTCGTCTTCTTCATCCACGGTTTCCTCTCTACATTGTACCTCGACAAGATAATATTTTTATGATTGGTGCAACGATGATTGAAAGTGACTTTGATGGTGCAATCTCTGTAAGATCAATGATGGAACTGCTCAACGCGGCTTATACTTTACATCCTGCTTTTGCTGAAGCAGAAATTATTGAATCTGGCGTTGGTGTTCGTCCATGTTATCCTAATAACTTCCCTTCTGTGCATAAAGATGGTAACTTTATTTCTATTAATGGATTTTATAGACATGGTTTTCTGTTGTCTCCAGAAATGGCAAAACGAGCAATGGAATTGGCATTGGAATAAAACATGCAAATATTTGTTAATGGTGAAACAGTCCAAACAGAAGTTATGACTCTCGGTCTCTTGCTTGAAGAATTGGGGTATGAAGGAAATTGGCTTGCAACTGCTGTTAACGCTGAAGTTGTTCCCATAGATGCACGAAGCCAATTTGTCTTGCATGAAGGAGATAAAATTGAAATTTTAAGCCCAATGCAAGGAGGCTAAAATTATGCTGAATCTTTATGGACGACAATTCTCTTCCCGTCTTCTATTAGGTACAGCGCAATATCCTTCACCAGCAATCCTTCGTGATGCTATTCATAAATCGAATACGGAAATTGTAACTGTTTCCTTGCGCCGTGAAACTGCAGGTGGAAAACAAGGTGGACAATTTTGGAAATTTCTTCAAGAACTTGGGGTAACAGTGCTTCCTAATACTGCTGGTTGTTATACTGTTAAAGAGGCCGTAACCACAGCGCAATTAGCAAGAGATCTTTTTAAAACAGCTTGGATTAAACTCGAAATTATCGGTAATTCAGACACCTTACAGCCAAATATTTTTTCCTTAATCGAAGCTGCTCAAATTTTAAACAATGAAGGTTTCAAAATTTTTGCCTATACAACGGATGATCTCATTGTTGCTGAAAAACTTTTCGACATTGGTTGCCGTGTTATTATGCCTTGGTGTGCTCCTATTGGTTCTGCCAAAGGACCTCATAATACTGATGGATTGCGTTCTATCCGTGCTTACCTTCCTGATGCTACTCTTGTTATTGATGCCGGCATTGGACGCCCATCACATGCCGCCATTGCGATGGAACTGGGTTATGATGCGGTCCTTCTTAATACCGCAGTTGCTAAAGCAGCTGATCCTGTTTTGATGGCTGAAGCATTTTCTAAAGCTGTTCAAGCAGGACGTATGGGATATAAAGCTGGCATGATCGAAGCACGCAATGTAGCAGTCCCTTCAACACCAATCATTGGAAAAGCGGTATTTTCATGAAACTGGATCCATTTTACCTCATCGTTGATAACGCTGATTGGATTGAACGTTTGCTTCCTCTTGGTATCAAGCTCGTACAATTGCGTATGAAACATGAAAATCAACAAATAATCCGTCAACATATTAAGCGTGCAAAAAACATATGCAATAAATTGGGAGCACAATTAATTATTAATGATCATTGGGAAATAGCAATTGATGAAAAGTGTAATTTTATTCATCTGGGACAAGAAGACCTAAGCAATGCTGATCTTCATGCAATTCGTAAAAGTGGTATAAAAGTTGGTCTTAGTACACATGATGAACATGAATTGGATATCGCACTCTCTGCTAATCCTGAGTATATTGCACTTGGTCCTATTTATCCGACAATCTTAAAAAAAATGAAATGGATGCCGCAAGGACTAGAAAAAATCAAACAATGGAGAAAGCGGATTGGTGCTTTACCTTTGGTGGGTATTGGTGGTTTAACACCAGAACGCGCAGTGGGTGTTTTAAAAGCAGGAGCAAATAGTGCTGCTGTTGTGACTGATATTATCCTCCATAAAAAACCAGAAGAGCGTGTACAGCAGTGGATAAAAGTGACACAAACATGGCGTTGATACCTTCTATTCTTATTGTTGCGGGCACTGATCCAACAGGAGGTGCTGGTATTGTTCGTGATATAGAAACCTCTGCACATTTTCAAATAAAAGCAAATTTAGCAATTACTTGTGTTAACGTACAAGATGATAATCGCGTTGTCGAAATCATTCCAATGCGTGGGGACCTCGTCGCTGCGCAAATGCGTGCTGCCCTAGAAGCAAATCCAATAAGCGCAATAAAAATCGGTATGACGGGGACAAAAGCAATTATAGCAGCAATCTGTAACGTACTCAAAGACTATCCCCATGTTCCAGTTATTTTGGACCCTGTACTTGTCGCTTCATCAGGAGGAAAACTAATAACGGAAACAATCATCGACACGATGATCGATAAACTGCTTCCTCATGTTGATCTTTTAACACCGAATAGAGAAGAACTCGCTCTTCTTAGCAAAAGTCCATTGGCATCTCATGATAAGCAAGCAATACAACAAGCAAAAAAACTTTTGTCATTGGGAGCTCGCTCTATTTTAGTAAAAGGGGGACATGCAGAGGGGCCTCTTGCAATTGATAGCTTCATTGACAAAACTGAAGTCATAAATATCTCTACTCCACGTTTAAAAGGAACAATGCGAGGAACAGGTTGCATTCTCTCAAGCGCTATTGCAGCGCATTTAGCATTAAATGAACCTCTCATTTCAGCTGTAAAAAAAGCAAAAGCATATATCCACACATTGCTTTTAACCCATTGTAAAAATAGTTTATAACGTCTTAGTATTTTCTCATATAAAAGTAATATTTATATATTTCAATTAATATATTTAATTTTTTTAATAAAAGTTATTAAAAAATATAATAATATAAAATTTATAATTAATCTTATAAATAAAATAATACAAAATTCACTTTCATTAAGTATTAAATATAGAATATAATGATAAAAAATATTATCACACCACTTGCATTCAGTAAAAAATTCTTTTAGTATGAGTGAGTTTAGTCTGTTTAAAAAGTTGAAATAACGCAATTTAAACAAATTATACATTTAAAGATGCATATAATCGCGAACATTCGCATTTTACGATTTGCCTTTTTTGTGAAAAGAGAGAATCCTATCAGCGTTCTTATACATTAATGGCTAGCGAATACATTTAATAAAACTTGAAGGATAATTTTGTTTGATCTATAATCGCTAGATCATTAGAAAAAATAAAATGTTAAATCAAACACCATGCTCAATTTCCTATGAAGAACTCTTAAACTTTTATAAAGAAAGTGGTGCGGATGCCGTTCTGACAGATTTTCCTATTGATCGTTTTAAGCAGTCTGCTTGTTCAGAGAGAAAATTAATATCTGTCGTGAACATTTCTCATAATCAACAAGCATCTCCCAAAACATCTCCAACCGTAAAATTAGATCATCATCAGCTGCATAACTCTAGGACTATACAAAATGAATCCACAGCTATAGAGAGTGCAAAAAGTGCCAAGACACTTGATGAATTAAAATCTGCTCTCCTTGCATTTAATGGCTGTTCATTAAAATTGACAGCAAAAAATACCTGTTTTTCAGATGGAACAGCAGGAAGCCCCCTGATGCTTATAGGCGAAGCACCAGGACGAGACGAGGATATACAAGGAATTCCTTTTGTGGGAAAAGCTGGGATGTTGCTTAATAAAATCCTCGCATCAATTGGCTTAACAAGAAATAATGTTTACATTGCCAACACTATTCCTTGGCGTCCGCCAGGAAATCGTACACCAACACCAAGAGAAGTTGCCTTGTGCCGCCCTTTTATTGAACGGCACATTTATTTAGCGCGTCCTCGTGTTCTTATAGCACTGGGAGGCGTTGCTGCACAGTTTCTTACCGGATCTCAAAATGGGATTATCCGAACAAGAGGTAAATGGCATATTTATGAAAGCGAGGATAATATAAAAATACCTGTTATGCCAACTTTCCACCCAGCTTACCTTCTTAGAACCCCTAGTCAAAAGAAGCTTACATGGATAGACTTCTTAGAAGTAAAAAATCGCCTCGACAGCCTTTTGTAATTCTTTAATCCTATATTGCTTCTAAAATTAACACACCCTTCTTTAACTCTTAAAATACAAATGGGAAAAAACTATGAAACAGCCAATAACATCTATTTATCGTTTGGAAGACTACCAACCAACCCCTTACGTTATCCCTAAAACACAACTTTCTTTCCAATTAGCACCGACAAAAACCTATGTTACAGCCATATTGTCTATTGAATCCCGTCACGATACAAAAGAATTAACACCTCTTGTTCTTTCTGGTGATGATCTTACTTTAATTTCCGTTTCTATTAATGATGAGATATTAGCCCCAAACACTTATAAAGTGACGCCTTCACGTTTAGAAATTACAACGCCACCAACGGTTCCTTTTACATTGAAATTGGTTACGGAACTGAATCCTGAAAGCAACCGCCAACTTATGGGGCTTTATCTTTCAAATGGTGTTTATTGCTCACAATGCGAATCGGAAGGTTTTCGTCGTATTACTTATTTTTACGACCGCCCAGATGTTCTTTCTACCTATAGAGTGAAAATTGAAGCAGATTCTCAAACAATCCCAATCTTGCTTTCCAATGGTAATCTGGTGGAAACAGGAATTTTAGAGAATAATCGCCATTTTGCCATTTGGGAAGATCCTTATCCCAAACCATCTTATCTCTTTGCTTTAGTAGGTGGAGATCTTGATAAGTTAGAAGACCATTTTACAACTGTATCTGGACGACGTATCGAGCTTGGTATCTATGTAGAAAAAGGAAAAACCGAACGCGCAACCTATGCAATGGATGCTCTTAAACGTTCCATGCGTTGGGATGAACAATGTTTCGGACGCGAATATGATCTTGATGTTTTCAATATTGTTGCTGTTTCCGACTTTAATATGGGAGCAATGGAAAACAAAGGCCTTAACGTTTTTAATGATAAATATGTTCTTGTCGATCCTGAAACAGCAACCGATCAGGATTATAGAAATGTTGAACGTGTCATTGCACATGAATATTTTCATAATTGGAGCGGTAATCGTGTTACCTGTCGCGATTGGTTTCAACTCTGTTTAAAAGAAGGATTCACTGTTTATCGTGATCAGGAATTTTCATCAGATCAAAATGTACGCAGCCTACAGCGAATTGAAAATGTAAAAGCATTAAAAGCGACGCAATTTGCAGAAGATGCAGGACCTCTTGCGCATCCTGTGCGTCCTCGTCAATATAGCCAAATTAATAATTTTTACACAACAACTGTTTATGAAAAAGGTGCTGAAGTTGTTCGCATGATACGGACTATTTTAGGTCCTACTCTTTTTCGTAAAGGCACTGATCTTTATTTTCAACGTCATGATGGACAAGCTTGTACAATTGAAGATTTTATTACCTGTTTTGCTGAAGTGTCTGGTCAAGACTTCTCCCAATTCATGCTATGGTATGAACAGGCAGGAACACCCAATGTAGAAATCGATAGTCATTATAGCGATGGTGTTTTAACAATTCATGCAAAGCAACATATTCCCGCAACCCCACAACAAAATACAAAAAAGCCCATGCTTATCCCTATCGTATTTGGCTTGTTAGGACCTAACGGAGAAAACCTCACCTATGAAGCAGATACAGATATTCAATCAGATGTTATGCTTTTATCCAAGGAAAGCCAAACCTTTACATTAAAGGGACTGCGTGAAAAACCCGTTTTATCACTGCTGCGAGACTTTTCAGCTCCAATCATTCTACACACGCCATTCAATGAAAGAGAACTTATTTTTCTTGCACAACATGATGACAATCACATCAATCGCTGGCAATCTCTTAATCATTTAATGACGCAAGCTTTGATTCAAAGCATTCAAGATAAAACACAAGAAAAAGCAACATTCCCTTCTGCTTTGCTAAAGCTGATTGAAACGATCATAATAGATGAAACCTTAGAGCCTGAATTTCGTGCCTTCTGTTTAAATTTACCTAGTGAAGTTGAGCTTGCTCATACAATCGGTAAAAATATTGACCCAGATCGTATTCATTGTGTCCGCAATCAGTTTTTAGTTTCACTTGCACAAACCCATCAAGAGCTCTTAACAAAATTCTATGAACAAATGCAAACCCAAGAGCCCTATTCACCAAACACTGCACAAGCTGGAAAGCGAGCATTAAAGAATATCATACTGGATTATCTTTCCATTGCTGAAGCCAATCCAAATCGTGCTGCTATACAATATGCAACAGCTGATAATATGACTGACCGTATGGCCAGTATCGCTGTTCTCGTGAAGCGTTTTAATGAAAATGAGCAGGCACAAAATGCCTTAAATGATTTTGAAAACCGCTATCGACATGACCCTTTGGTTATGGATAAATGGTTTTCTATTCAAGCAATGGTTGCTGGCACATCAACACTCGAAAATGTTCAAAAGCTCATGCAACACCCGCTATTTTCAAAGGATAATCCTAATCGTGTACGATCTCTGATCGGTGTCTTTGCCTCTAACAACCTAACAGGCTTTAACAGAGTTGATGGTGCCTCCTATGATTTTCTTTGCCAAATCATTTTAGAAATTGACAAAAAAAATCCACAGCTTGCTTCACGATTATTAACAACTTTGCGCTCTTGGCGACAATTAGAACCTATTCGACAACAAAAACTTGAAACTGAATTAAAAATGATTGCTGCTGCGCCAAAATTATCAAGCGATGTTGCTGATATCATCAACCGTCTGCTTACTTGAAACAAAAAATTATTTTAAATCAATATGCTATAATATTTTTTAAAATAAATTCTATAAACTATTCGATCATCATTAAACCTATAAACAGGCAATCTAAGCCTGTTTATAGATCACGTTTAAAGTACTTTTTTCTTTTCATATTCCAAAATCATAAAAGTAAAATTATTTTTTTAAAAAAAAGACTGGACAGAAGACTCCTGTTTTGATTCATTGCACTCGATGGGGTTACTATGAATATCGAAGCAGTTTTTAAATCACATTATTCCAGAATTAAAGGAACGCGAAATGGCTAAATTGGACGCATATAATGCGCCAAGGGAGGTGTATGCTGATTCAAAATCAAGCGCTCAAAGTCGCAAGGAGCGGACAGAGCGTACCAATCTGTATTCTGGTTCTGCCTATAAAAAACTTCTTTTTATTGAACCTTGGCTGCGACGTTCACTCCCATTTGTAATTCTTGCATTTCTTGTTATACTAGCAGCAATCCGTTTCCTATCAATCTATGATTGGCGCAACACAATTGATAAAAACACGCATTCTACCATCGCTCTCTTAGCTTCTCATATTACCAATACAATCGACCGTGACTTACTTGCCGCCACTCGACAAGGAAAAGCTGCTGCTCTTTCTCATAATCATTTACAAAATATCCTGACTAATTTTCGTAACAAAGGTTTTATAAAAACCAGCGCTGTTATTGCTATTGTCGATCAAAAAGGCAATGTCCTAGCTTCATCAAGTTCCGAGATTGTCTTAGGAAAACCCTTACAGAATTTTACCTCTGAAAGCATTACTTTACAAGCTCTAGGAAAACATGCTGGAATCATGAAAATTACAATAGGAAAAGATATTCCTGCTCTCGCTTCCTTTCAGCAAACAGAAAATGGACAATATGGGGTATTCATCAGTGAAAAAATGCAACATATTTACATGGAATGGCGGAAAGCTCTCTCGTTAAATATAACCATATTCATTGGAACTAGTGGCGTTATCCTTGCTCTTCTTTATGCTTATTACAACCAAATTGTACGAGCACGCAAAACAGATCTTGTTTCAGAAAAAATTCAAAACCGTATTGATATGGCAATGATGCGTGGACGCTGTGGACTATGGGATTGGAATATGGCAAGTGGACGCGTCTACTGGTCACGAGCAATGTACGAAATGCTCGGCTATGTCCCTCAAGATGCATTGCTCTCAATTTCCCAAATTAGCGCCATTATCAATCCAAATGATGCGAATTTTTTTGACCTTGCTCAGGAATTAATGAGCGGTAAAAAAAAGCATATCGATATTAACGTTCCTATGCGTCATGCTGATGGTCATTATGTATGGATGCGCATTCGTGCCGAAGTTACTGAAGAAGAAGAACCCCATTTGGTTGGTATTTCCTTCGATATTAGTGAACAGCAACAATTGGCTGAACAAACAGCGCAAGCCGACCTTCGTATCCGTGATGCGATTGAAAACATTTCAGAATCTTTCGTCTTGTGGGATGCTGAAGGACGTTTAGTCATGTCCAACAGCAAATTTTGCGAATATGCCGCTATTCCTAAACAAATTCTCCAATCAGGTATCCAACGTGCAACCGTCGAAGCCATGGCACGCCCTGCACTCAGTGAATATCCCCTTAAAGATGATGGTACTGGTAACTTAACCAGTATTCGCCAAACGGCAGATGGTTGTTGGCTCAAAATTAACGAACGACGAACCCAAGATGGAGGATTGGTTTGTATTGGTACTGACATTTCTGAGCTTAAACAACAACAGGAAAAATTTGAAGACAGTGAAAGGCGTCTTTTTTCTTTCATTCAAGAACTCAAGCGCGCGCGAGGGAGTGCTCAACAACGCGCAACAGAAGTTGAAAAACTTAATAAAAGTCTGAAAGCAGAAAAAGAACGCGCCGAAAGTGCTAATAAGGCTAAATCAGAATTTTTAGCCAATATGTCTCATGAATTGCGCACGCCTCTGAATGCTATTCTTGGTTTTTCAGATATCATGTTGCAATCGACTTTTGGTCCTCTTGGTTCACAACGCTATAAGGAATATATGCATGATATTTACAATTCAGGAACCCATCTTCTAACCCTTATCAATGACATCCTTGATATGTCAAAAATCGAAGCAGGAAGATTTACGCTTGATTGTAAAAATACCGATCTTGAGCCCATCATTAGTGAAGCAGTACGAACACTAACACCTCAAGCTCAAGAAAAAAATATTGTTGTTACAACAAACATTACCCCAGAACTTCATGCTGAAGTTGATGGTCGTGCAATGAAACAGATTTTCCTTAATCTCATCTCTAATGCCGTTAAATTTACGCCTTCTGGCGGAAATATTGATGTCTGCGCTTTCAAGAAAAAAAATAACCTTATTTTTAAAATTACAGATACAGGCGTTGGTATTCCCCAATCAGCAATTAAAAAACTTGGGCAACCTTTTGAACAAGTCGAAAATCAGCTCACTAAATCTCATACGGGCTCAGGTCTTGGATTAGCCATTTCACGCTCCTTGCTAGAACTCCACAAAGGAAAACTTGAAATTACTTCAAAAGAAATGAAAGGAACAACTGTAACGATTATAATGCCCATCACACAAAGTTAAATTTTTCCATTTTGTTCCCGTTGTAGTAAAATCTGTTTCCGTTTTTCCCCCCAACGATACCCTGAAATAAAACCATTTTTACGCACAACACGATGACACGGAATGATAATAGCCAATTCGTTACGTGCACAGGCATGAGCAACGGCACGAAAAGCTTTCGGCATACCAATACGGCATGCTAAGATCTCATATGAAATTGTTTCACCACATGGTATATCACATAATACTGCCCATACTTGTCGTTGAAAAACTGTACCATTTATATCTAAGGGAAAATTATATTTTTTTACCAGCTTAGGTGTTTCTATCATGGCTATAATATGGGCAACTTCTCTCTTAAATGTATTGTCACCTACAACTTGTTGTACATCACCAAAGCGTATCGTAAACTCCTGTAATAATTGCTCTATAGTGTCTCCTAACGCTATATGACAAATCCCTTTTTGAGACCTAGCCACCAAAAGCTTTCCTATTGATACATCTTTCAGACAGAATACTCTCGTTTGGGAAATATTCAGCATTTTAGCCTTCTTTATATTTTAAAAAGTTTTGAACATCATCCATAAAGTAAAGGGAGAGTATTCACTATCTTTTAAAAACAAACAAAATCATTCTGAAATTATCTCCTTAGCCATTGTATTAAATACACTCTCACCTTTTTATGAAATGGAAAGATACATAGATTGACTTTCTTCCTACCCTAAGACGGAAACTTCGACCAGAGCTGATCTATCAACAATCTTGCTTTTTATATAACAGATTCCAACTGAACCCATTTGATATGGTTTATTTCATAAGCTCTCTACAGACAAATCCTGCTCTGAATTCTATCATACACTCTAACAAAAACACCTTAATGTGGTAAATTTTCATACCTTATATCACAACTCTAAACGGCAGTATTTTACGGAACAACACGATAAGCTTCCCATTTTATTTTACGAAATCCCATCGAACCATAAATAATAGCTTATGTTTTACAAGCAACAGAAAAAGCGCGTGCTCTCTTAAGCAAAAAACGTCATAAAACACAAAGAAAGTATGCCGGCAATGGATTGGAAAGATGTTCCGGCTTTTTATGCTCCACAGTATGCTTGAATATTCTAATTTGTTGGAGCACTGTTATTATTTTTTATCAAAGGTCATACTTTTGATAAACTGACGAGATGACTCAACTCAAAAAAGAAATTTATCTTCAATTTTATGAAAAAAAGCATGGAAAAGGTATTTTAATGCTTACTTTCTTTTTCACTTAACTTATAAAATGACGGTAGCCTCAGAACTAAAATATTTTGCCCGCAACAATCACACACAGATATTTGTCATAGGAAAAAGTCATGCCCAAACGCACAGATATAAAATCTATTCTTATCATCGGAGCAGGACCTATTATCATTGGTCAGGCATGTGAATTTGATTATTCAGGCACTCAAGCCTGTAAAGCATTAAAAGAAGAAGGTTACCGAATTATTTTGGTAAATTCTAATCCTGCCACGATTATGACAGATCCAGATCTAGCTGATGCAACTTATATAGAGCCCATTACTCCTGAAATAGTTGCCAAAATTATTGCTCACGAGCGTCCCGATGCCCTTTTGCCCACTATGGGAGGACAAACAGCCCTCAATACTGCTTTATCATTAAAGCGTATGGGTATTCTAGACCGCTATCATGTTGAAATGATAGGAGCCAATGCTGATGCTATTGATAAAGCTGAAGATCGTGCTTTATTCCGCCAAGCGATGGCAAAAATCGGTTTGGAAACGCCACGCTCTATGTTAGCCAATGCAACAGAACTGAAAGAAGAAAATCGCCAACAACACGCAAAAACGTGTGCTGAACTTAAAGCAAAACTTTCTGGTGCTGCGCTTGACAAAGCACTCGAAGAACTTGAGCGCAACTGGCGACATACCGAAGCTGATCGCAAACAACATTATATCGCTCATGCAACAGCAAAAGCAGTTCAAGCTCTTGATGTTGTTGGGCTTCCAGCTATTATTCGTCCTTCATTCACCCTTGGTGGAACTGGTGGTGGAATCGCTTATAACCGCTCTGAATTCTATGAAATTATTGAACGTGGGCTTGAAGCTTCACCAACAACAGAAGTATTAATTGAAGAAAGTGTTTTAGGGTGGAAAGAATATGAGATGGAAGTTGTTCGTGATAAGAACGACAACTGTATCATCGTTTGTTCTATTGAAAACATTGATCCAATGGGGATTCATACCGGTGATTCGATCACTGTAGCACCTGCTCTCACCTTAACCGATAAAGAATATCAATGTATGCGTAATGCTTCGATTGCTGTTTTGCGAGAAATTGGTGTTGAAACGGGGGGATCCAATGTACAGTTTGCTGTCAATCCTGAAAATGGGCGCCTCATTGTTATTGAAATGAATCCGCGTGTTTCTCGCTCTTCAGCGCTTGCCTCAAAAGCAACGGGGTTTCCCATTGCCAAAGTAGCGGCTAAACTGGCTGTTGGTTATACACTTGATGAATTAAAAAATGATATCACGGGTGGTGCAACACCAGCATCATTTGAACCTTCTATTGACTATATTGTGACAAAAATTCCTCGTTTTGCGTTCGAAAAATTTCCCGGTTCATCACCTGTCCTCACAACTGCGATGAAATCTGTAGGAGAAGTCATGGCAATTGGACGCACTTTTCAAGAATCGTTACAAAAAGCACTCCGTGGACTTGAAACAGGGCTTACGGGTCTTGATGAAATTGTGATTCCAGAGCATGCTGAAGGTGATGAAAAAAGTTCTATACGCTCAGCCATTGCCATACCAAGCCCTGATCGTCTACGCTATATTGCTCAAGCCATGCGCACAGGCTTACCCTTAAATGAGATTCACCAAATTAGCAAAATTGATCCGTGGTTTTTAGAACAAATAGCCTCCATCATTGAAATGGAGCAGCGTATCCGCATTCATGGATTACCCCAAGACGCAGATAATTTACGTATGTTAAAAGCTATGGGCTTTTCAGATGCGCGATTAGCCTCCCTTACAGGGAAAGAACCCGATTATATCGCAGCTTTACGTAAATCACTGAATGTTAAACACGTCTTCAAACGGATTGATACTTGTGCCGCTGAATTTTCTTCTCCTACAGCCTATATGTATTCAACATATGAAGTTCCCTTTGCAGGTGTAGAGCACTCGGAAGCACACGTTTCTGAACGCAAAAAAATTGCTATTTTAGGCGGTGGACCAAACCGCATTGGGCAAGGTATTGAATTTGATTACTGTTGCTGCCACGCTGCTTTTGCACTGCGTGATGCAGGATTTGAAGCGATTATGATTAACTGTAATCCTGAAACAGTTTCAACCGACTATGATACCTCTGATCGCCTTTACTTTGAATCTTTAACAACAGAAGACGTTATCGCTATTTTAGAAGCAGAACAGGAAAAAGGAGATTTGGTTGGAGTCATCGTCCAATTTGGCGGACAAACACCCTTGAAATTGGCAAGCGCTCTAGAAAAACACAATATCCCCATCCTAGGTACTTCACCTGACGCTATCGACTTAGCAGAAGATAGAGACCGCTTTCAAAAACTGTTATTTAAACTTAATTTAACACAACCTCAAAATGGTATTGCCCACTCCATTGAACAAGCACGCCTCATTGCTCACGAACTAGGCTTCCCCTTGGTTGTACGTCCCTCTTATGTTTTAGGAGGACGTGCTATGCAAATTATCCGTGATGAACGTAGCTTACAAAATTATTTACTTGAGAGTGTCCCCGAATTAATTTCAGAAGATATCAAAGTCCGTTATCCTAACGACACAACAGGACAAATCAATATATTGCTTGGTAAAAATCCGCTTCTCTTTGATACCTATTTAACAGAAGCAATTGAAGTAGATGTTGATTGTCTATGTGATGGCAAAGAAACACTAATCGTTGGTATTATGGAACATATTGAAGAAGCTGGTATCCACTCTGGTGATTCAGCATGTTCTCTACCAGTCCATACGCTCTCAAATAAAATAGTTACTGAATTAGAGCGCCAAACCAAAGCATTAGCACAAGCACTTCATGTTCGCGGCTTAATGAATGTACAATATGCTATAAAAGATGACACCATTTATGTCTTAGAAGTCAATCCCCGTGCTTCACGTACTGTCCCATTTGTTGCAAAAACGATTGGTCGCCCTATTGCTAAAATGGCTGCACGTATTATGGCAGGAGAAACGCTTCATGATGCTCTTCAAGCTTATGGTGGATTACCTTCTTTGCAAAAAAAACAACATATTGCCGTCAAGGAAGCAGTATTTCCTTTTGCTCGTTTTTCAGGTGTTGATACACTTCTTGGTCCAGAAATGCGCTCAACCGGTGAAGTTATGGGTCTTGACTATGAATTTTCGCTTGCTTTTGCTAAAGCCCAACTTGGAGCTGGTGTAAAACTCCCTAAAGAGGGAACTTTGTTCGTTTCTGTAAGGGATGAAGATAAAAAACGCATCTTAAATCCTGTAAAACGTTTAACTGAGCTTGGCTTTTCTGTTGTCGCCACAAGTGGAACACAAAAATTTCTCACCGAACACCACGTTGAAGCAAAAAAAATCAACAAAGTTCTAGAGGGACATCCCCATATTGAAGACGCTATTCGTAATCGCCAAATTCAATTAATTTTTAATACAACTAGCACTGCCAGTGCCATCTCAGACTCAAAATCATTACGTTATGCAGCACTCATGCAAAATGTTCCCTATTATACAACAATAGCTGGAGCCGAAGCCGTCGTAGAAGCGATCAAAGCACTCAAAAAAAGGCACCTTGAGGTACGTTCACTACAAAGTTATTTTAGTTGAATTTTTTTCTACTTAGCAAAATGTACACTGTTTTCTTATTTTTTCTTTATATAAAAATTGATTAAGACTTGCTTTTTGTTCTAAAAACTTTTATAGAGGTTTCATCGAATTTTCGGTTACGTGACTTTCTTTCCTGTGCAATCTGCACTTTCGGCGAAACTTCTCCCACCTAATTTCGATCTACAACCGTATTGAAGAAATGAAAGCTTCAATGCTCAATATAATTATATATTCTAAGGAGTTTCCTATGTCTACAGGAACAGTTAAGTGGTTTAATACAACAAAAGGTTTCGGATTCATTCAGCCTAGCGATGGTAGTGCAGATGTATTTGTACACATTTCTGCCGTCGAGCGTTCAGGTCTAAACAGTCTTAATGAAGGGCAAAAAATCTCTTATGATGTTCTTCAAGATCGTCGTTCAGGAAAATTTGCCGCTGGTAACCTTGCAGCACTTTAAAGTTTAAATGCTGCAATATTTTATTTAGAAATCTTCGTCTGTAAAGACGAAGATTTTTTTATTTTGTATAAAGCATTATTTTACCTTGTTAAAATAAAAGACTGCTTATCTCCTTTGCACAATTTATCAAACCTCTCTTATACTTCCTCAAAAACTTTCATAAAATCTACGAAGAGATTATCTTGTAAAAGATCTCAAAAAAGAAGAATATAAAGCCCGTGTAAGAGTATTTTGGAAGTTTTTTATTGCATACAATATAATCTCTTATAGAATATCCTTAAAGCAATAACCATTTGTTGATATAATATAAGGATTTAAAATTATGGCTTTTATTGCCGACAAACTGTCTCGTATCAAACCTTCTGCAACAATTGCTGCTTCTCAAAAGGCCCGTCATTTAAAAGCATTAGGGCGAAATGTTATTGCTTTAAGTGCTGGAGAGCCAGACTTTGATACCCCAGACAACATCAAAAACGCGGCTATTGAAGCTATTCGAAGGGGAGAAACAAAATACCCTCCCATATCTGGAATTCCAGAATTGCGCCAAGCAATTTCTGCAAAGTTTAAAAGAGAAAATAACCTTCTTTACCAACCAGAACAAATTATTGTTGGTACTGGTGGAAAACAAATTCTCTTTAATGCATTCATGGCAACTTTGAATAAAGGAGATGAGGTTATCATTCCATCCCCTTATTGGGTTAGTTATCCAGAAATGGTCGCACTCAACGATGGTACGCCTGTCTTTTTAGAAACAAAAGCCGAATTTTCTTATAAACTCCAACCACAAGAGCTAGAAGCTGCCATTACCCCCAAAACCAAATGGTTCATCTTTAACTCTCCTTCAAATCCATCAGGTGCCGCTTATACACATAATGAATTGAAAAAACTTACAGATGTTTTAGTAAAATATCCTCATGTTTATATCCTTTCCGATGATATATATGAACATCTCACATATGAGGGTTTTACCTTTGTGACTCCAGCTCAAGTAGAACCAGCGCTTTATGAGCGTACACTCACAATGAATGGTGTTTCTAAAGCCTATGCAATGACGGGATGGAGAATCGGATATGCAGGCGGACCACAAGAATTAATTAAAGCCATGGATACCATTCAAGGACAGCAAACATCTGGAACAAGTGTCATTTCACAATGGGCTGCGGTTGAAGCACTTAACGGACCACAAGACTTTATTGCTAAAAATAAAAGTATTTTTCAAGCACGCCGTGATCTCGTTGTCTCCATGCTAAATCAAGCTCCTGGCATTTACTGTCCAACGCCTGAGGGTGCTTTTTATGTTTATCCTTCTTGCACCGGACTTATTGGAAAGAAAATACCCAATGGTCAACGTATTACGAATGATGAAGACTTTGCCATAGCGCTTCTAGAAACAGAAGCTGTTGCTGTCGTCCAAGGATCTGCTTTTGGACTTGGATCAACTTTTCGTATTTCTTATGCAACATCAGAAGAATTACTTGAAAAAGCTTGTATACGTATACAGCGTTTTTGCAACAGTTTAATTTAAAATTTTTAATATCATCTCTTGTGATTGTTTTTTGCCGAATGTTAGTATATCCGAGAAAATATCTGAAACTGTGTCACTAAATCTATCGATTCAGCAAAAATATCTATGAATAAACACAAAAATAGATGCTGTAGATAAAGATCAAAAAAATTTAGCTATCAAATAAATGAATCGGTCTATTATCATAAGAGATGACAAGCCTATTCTACTTTCTCCATTCAATTTATAACTCTAAAAAAGACCGAGCACTTTTAAACACAATTGCCCTTATAATCAAAGGCCCTTACAATAAAATCTCTTCTATTTCTCAGCTTCTTCTTCGTCCTAAAACGAAGAAGAAGCCACCTCCCATCGTTGTGTAAGCAATCCAGTTTCCTTTAAGTTCTATTTAATAACTACTTGATTTACTTCATAGGCTTTATGAACAAGACCTGCCTTAAATATTCACCTCACATTCTAATAAAAAGCACTTCATGTATAAGGTTTTAAATATTTTATATCACACCCCTAAAAGACAGACTTTTACAGTACAATAGAATATCCCCTCTCAAACTCCTCATTGAATTTTAGTATTCTTAAAAAAATTGTTGGATATCCACCAGTTTCGAAATTTTTTCTTTATCATCTTCCCATATATTGCAATTTCTAGGGACTCTTTCAAAAATTAAAAAAAAGCCGGACATATGTCCGGCAAATTTGGAAGATCCTCAGAGATAAAATCAATCTGATAGATCTTCGTAAGGGAACACTCAAGAAAACGAAACTGGGAGGCAACATAATCAAGAGATAGTATTCTATGTCATTTTATAAGGAAAAGCACAATAAAGACTTAAGCGTATCTGCTATGCAATAAACACATAGCTTTAAATTTGTCTCCATCATGTACCACTCTCTTTAATTAAATAGTAAAAATGTTAACTACACCATCACACGATTGTCCATTTTTCAATATATAATAGCTCTCACGTTTGCTAGCATTTGTAAAAAAACATTTATCCCTCTTTTCAAAAATATTTACCCGTACGGACTCCCTCCACTTTTAATGTGCAACAAATAATTTTAATTGATTCAATATAGGCAAATTTGAAACGAAAGAATATTACGGGAGTCTCAAGTTGCAAAATAGCTAATTATTCCTTATAAATTAAGATATTAATATTAAAAAGACCACTGGCGAGCTTTTAAAAAAATATAATCTCGAAAAGCATTTAACCTTGCCAAATTCTTTAAATTATAAGGATAACAAAAAAAAGTATCAAAAGAAGGAATATCAACCATATCAGGAAAAAGACGCACTAAATGCTCATCATTATTGACGATATAATCAGGAAGCACAGCAATCCCAAGATCACGCATAAGCGCATTCTTTATTGAGATGATATTGTTGATTTGTAAAACTGAAACGCGCAATGATCCATCACTTCTACCAGCCTTTTCCAACCAATTTAAACCAGACAAATAAGGTGGAACAGGTTCACCGAACGAAATAATACGATGCTCATCGAGATCAGACAATTTTTCCGGCTTTCCATAATTTGCAATATACTTTTCCGAAGCATAGACATGCATATGAATTGTAAAGAGTTTTCTTTGTATAAGATCAGGTTGTTTGGGTTGATGTAAGCGAACAGCACAATCCGCATGACACATTGTCAAATCAAGCTCTTCATCGGAAAGCAAAAGCTGAACCTGCATATCAGGATAAAGACTAAGAAATTCTGGCATACGCTCTGCAATCCACCCTGCCCCCATTCCAAAGGTCGAGGTCACACGCAAGTGCCCCGTTGGTTTTGCATAGCTTTCACTTAATTGCAAACGCACACTTTCAAGCTTCATCAAAACATCATGAGCTGTACGATAAAGAGTTTCTCCCTGTTCTGTAAGAATCAAACCACGCGCATGACGTTGAAATAAGGATACCCCAACCTCTTGTTCTAAAGCCGAAACCTGTCGTGAAACGGCTGATTGAGATAAATGAAGTTTTTGAGCAGCATGCGTAAAAGATCCCGCTTCTGCTGCAGCGTGAAAAACCCTTAACTTATCCCAATCCAACGGTGGCGCCACAATTAATTCTACCTCTATATTCTCTATGTTCTCAATGAGTGACTAACGCTTGGGTATATCCAAAAACCGTTCTGCTTCCAACGCTGCCATACATCCTCTTCCCGCAGCTGTTACAGCTTGGCGGAATGTTTCATCTGTCACATCCCCAGCAGCAAAAACACCAGCAATGCTTGTTGCTGTTGAGTCGGGTGCTGTCCATAAATAGCCGCCTCGTTTTTGTTTCAGCTGTCCTTCAAACAGAGAAACAGCAGGATCATGCCCAATGGCAATAAATATGCCCTCTGCATTCACTTTCATCTCGTGACCTGTCTTAACATTTTTCAGACGTGCCCCTGTTACAACAGCGCCCATTGAATCTTGAGCTGGCAGCCCCACAATTTCTTCAACCACATGATCCCAAAGAACACGCACATTATTACAAGCCAGCAACCTATCTTGTAAAATTTTTTCTGCCCGAAACTGCCCCCGCCTGTGAACCACGCTTACACTTTTAGCCAAATGCGATAAATAAAGTGCTTCTTCAACAGCCGTATTTCCTCCTCCCACGACAATAACGTCCTTATCACGATAAAAAAAGCCATCACATGTAGCACAAGCGGAAACACCTCCGCCCATAAAGGTCTGTTCACTTTCTAAACCAAGCCAGCGCGCTTGAGCTCCTGTTGCAATAATCAGTGCATCACAAGAATATTGTGTTCCTGAATCCCCATATAAGACAAAAGGATACTTCAACAAATCAGCCTTTATAATTGTATCATAGACAATTTTTGTCCCCATATTCTCAGCTTGTTTTGCCATTTGTTCCATCAACCATGGTCCTTGAATGGGATCTGCAAAACCTGGATAATTCTCAACATCAGTTGTAATTGTTAATTGTCCACCCTGCTGCAAGCCCGTCACCAAAACCGGCTTAAGCATTGCTCTTGCTGCATAGACCGCCGCTGTATAACCAGCCGGACCTGAGCCAATAATTAGCAGACGAATATGCGATTGTACCATTAAATCCCCTTCACTTTATTATAAATTAATTATTCTATAAATGATAACGGAATGCAGCCTTTTAAAAAAATATTTTTCAAGAGCCCTAATTATGTTATGTATACTTCTTTTCAAGTTTTATGAAAAGGTCTGATTACTAATTCATCAAGGCACGCTAATGTTAAGAATTAATCCTTATCCTATAAAGAGAAAAATGTAACTTCTTATGAGCACAAAACCATAATAAAAAGAGATACAAAGATAGGGAACGATCATTTTTCAATTTATTATCAATGTCTGTGCACGTTTTGCCTTAATCATGGGAGGAGCAATGCTTTTGCCAATTTTTGTGGATTTGCACGACAACAATCGTAATTGGATAAGCTTTCTCTATTCTTGTGCCATAACCACCATGTTAGCAACGCTGATTCTTTTAGCAACTAAGGGAGCTACTTGTCGCTTTTCAGCACGGCTTGGCTTTATGCTCACTGTTTGTCTTTGGCTTACAGGAAGCATCGTAGGTGCCTTACCTCTTTATCTTTCTCCTCTTCCCATTTCTCTAGCAGGAGCCATTTTTGAATCTGTTTCTGGAATTACAACAACAGGCTCCACAGTCCTTTCTGATCTTGATAATTTATCGCGAAGTATTTTATTATGGCGTTCTCTTATATGCTGGATTGGGGGCATTGGTTTTATCGGTTTAGCCCTCTTAATTTTGCCTTCACTGCGTGTGGGTGGCGTGCGACTTTTTCATATGGAATCATCTGATAAATCTGAAAAAATATTGCCTCGCATCAACCAAATTGCTAACGGAATTATCATCGCTTATGTTGGGTTAACATTGGCTTGTATGCTTTCTTATTTTGCTGCAGGCATGAATTTATTTGATGCCATTAACCATGCAATGAGTACAGTAGCAACAGCTGGTTTTTCAACGCATGATGCTTCTTTTGGCTATTTTTCTGATACACCAGCCATCTTAATTATTTCAACAATCTTCATGTTGCTTTCTGCTTTACCTTTCGTACTTTATGTTAAATTAGTCCTTCCTGGACACTCCAAACGCTTCCTTGACCCACAAGTGATTGTTTTTCTCCATATCGTTCTCCTTTTCAGCTTTGCTTTAGCGGCATGGCTACGGTTTTATGATCATCGCGCGTTCCACTTGATTTTCCTTGATGTCATTTTTCACCTTTCATCCATTATTAGCACCACCGGTTACAGCGCTGAAGATTATCAACTTTGGGGACCGTTTGCGCTTGGAATTTTCTTTATTGTTTCTTTTACAGGCGGATGTGCTGGTTCTACTTCTGGTGGCATGAAAATCAATCGCCTTATTATTCTTTGGCGTATTACACAAACAAATATACAAAAACTTCTTTCTCCTAATGTTGTCGTAAAAGCTCGCTATGATCACTCAAATATATCAAACGATGTTGCTCAAGCCGTTTTATTTTTTGTATGTCTTTATATGTTCTGCCTTGTTATCGGCACTGCACTTTTGCTTACAACCGGTCTTGACTTTACCTCTGCCTTTACAGGTGTCTTAACCGCACTTTCAAATGTTGGTCCAGGCTTTGGAGATATCATTGGCCCTGCAGGTAATTTCTCTACAATCAATGATAATGCTTTATGGATTTTAAGTTTTCTAATGTTAGCTGGACGCCTTGAAATCATAACAATATTCGTCCTTTTTATTCCCGCTTTCTGGCGTGAACAATTTTAATGCATAACACTTTATTTTACCAAAATAAAAGGTATGAACAATATGCGTAATAATATTCAACCTTCACTCAATCGACCGAAAATTTTCTGAAATTTCAATCAAATTATCATATAGATGATTATACAAGTTAACATAAAAATAATTCGGCAAGAACAATCAAGTACCAAGAGCTTTCACATTCATAACATATAACTCTTTACTCTATTAAGCCCTTTTATCGTTAAAAATGGACACATAAAACATTCTTTTTTTTATGAATAATTTCTAATGCAAAAAATATGAATATTTGCTAATAAAAATGTTTTTTCTCTTTAATAGAACAACATCTTTATGGAAAATAGAATGCATTCTATTACAAATTTACAAGCTTGTTAAAAAACATCTCACAATACTCATCTTATTCATTTCACAACAATTCTTATGAAAGGTATAAGATATAATTGGTCCCATCATTTTTACTTAAATAATAAAGTGCATACCGAAACCACAACATAAGATACAATTAGCACCATCATATTATTTTTCTGCTGTTAATGTTGCAACAGACTGCATTTCAGACAATTTATAAGAAATCTCTTTACACCTTTCTTAAATAGTTTTTATCCGCCACATGCTCTCTTCCAATTGTGACGTGCAAGAAGATAGCTCTCATTGTTAATATCAACAGATTTTACATGAGAAAATCTTACGGTACTCAAAGCTCTTATTCAAATTGAAAAGGTAAATTATCTATAAAAATCATATATATATATATATATATATATTGATCTTAAATCCATCTTATTATGAATTTATTGAAAATATGTACGACTATTTTATCCATGGAGATACCATCATTATCTTTTTAAGACAAGAAAACGTTTTTTTTTTTGCTATCTATTTAAGTCTTACAAAACGAACAATATCAGCACGACCCCGTATAAGATAGTGCATAAATCCCCAGACTTGAGTTAAAGCATTATTTTCTTATTCTAAAATATCAATGAATAAAAGTAGCTTTCTTCTCTCCTAGTATGCTTTATCATAAACTACATATCGCTCTCAAGCGTATACATTTTTAATATTTTATCCAAAATTTTGAGAACTTTTTATAGCGTGCTACTAAAGACAATATAAATTTTGTAAAATAACATTTATATCATTGAGCTGTTTTCTTAATGACTATGAAAAACCTTTAAGAAAAATACTTTTATCATTCCTCAAAAAGATTTTTGATATAATAATCAAAGTGTTTTTTCTGCAAACAGTTCTTTGTAAACACTTTCAATCTTGCTTGCCTCTTTTTCCAAAGGAAAGTGCGTACGAACATGGGTTAAAGCTTTCTTTCCGGCTGCCAATGTTTTTTCTACATCAGCAAAATAAGGTTCAATTGCTGCTGTTAAAGCCGCTCCATCTCCTGCTTGAACAACCGTTCCTGTTCCCTCGACCACCAATTCTTTAAAAATTCCTACATCACTCGCCACTACAGCCGTCTGTGATGCCATTGCCTCCAATGGTGTCAGACCAAAACCTTCCAAACGAGAAGGAGTTACATAAAGTGATAAACGGCGATACCACACAGGTATATCAAGCCTTTCACCAAGAAAAATAATGCGGTCGTTTAAACCAGCTTCAGCAATCTTCTGTCGTAATTTCTTTTCAAAACCATAATGCTGTTCTGTAGTCCGACCAGCGATAAGTGCTGTCCATTCGGGATAGTCAGGCAATAATGCTATCATCGCGTCCACAAACAAATCAGTACCCTTTAAATAGCGCACGCGCCCAAAACATCCTACCGCATATTTTCCTGGTACCCCAGTTGCTGGAAAGTAATCATCAGGAATTTTTGGGGGTGAAAAACGCCTAATATCCACTCCATGCATAATAACCTTATGAGGCACTTCTAGATAGGTTCCCGTACATACACTAGTAGCGATAACTTTATCCATACGACGAAGCAACCATTTGGTAAAAGGCTTGTGTTCGCGTCGAGATGCCGAAGTAAAGATGAGTTTAAGCTTCATTCGCAAAACATCGCGTAAAAACACCCCGCAAAGCATCTCAATATTGCGTCGCGCATGCCAAATACGAAACGGCTTCCCTTTCGGACTTTTCCAAAGTCCGAAAAGGTCCCTAAAGGCAAGAGTTGGCAAAGTTCGTGGTAAACCAAACCCCAAAGTGGATATACGCACACCCTGTTCGCGTTGCAGTGGAATAAGCTGAATAATCGTAGATGTTACTCCCGACAAACGCCTTTTAAAGTGAGGCGCAATAATTTCAGTTTCGTCCAAAGATACACGCATAATAATCCATATGTTATTTAGATGTACTGAACCTTAATGATCTCGTAATTATGCGCACCACCTGGTGCATTCACCTCAATCACATCACCTTCTTGCTTGCCAATAAGTGCACGTGCGATAGGCGAAGAAATAGAGATTTTACCAACCTTTACATCAGCTTCTTGATCTCCTACGATCTGATACACTTTTTTTTCTTCAGTATCCTCATCCAAGAGTTTAATGGTTGCGCCAAATTTTATTTTGTCACCTGAAAGACGCGAGACATCTATCACTTCTGCTCGTGCGATATAATCTTCAAGCTCATTTATACGCCCCTCATTATGACTTTGTGCTTCTTTAGCTGCATGATACTCAGCATTTTCAGATAAATCACCATGCGCACGCGCCTCAGAAATTGCTTCAATAATTCGCGGACGCTCCTGTTGTTGACGCCAACGCAACTCTTCTTTAAGACTCTCAAAACCAGCTGTAGTCATCGGAACTTTTTCCATAATCCGTCCCTTTCTATTACACGGAAGGTTTAATAAAAATACAAAAAACGGCTTCCAAAATTACTTTTGGAATCCGAAAACTACGATCTTTTTTATTATATAGTACAGTATCGCTGTTTTCCATATAAAAATAAATAAAGGAAACAAAACATGCACAAATAGTGATTAAAACATCTCATTTTGGTGTTTAAAACGTTAAACTTCACTCTTCTCTTTAAAGTGTCCTAAAGAAGAAAGAATTGTATTTTTTTCTGTTTTATCATAATCTAGTAAAAGAAATTATATAGAATATGAAGAGAGAAGGATAGAAAATCTCTAAAGAAATTCTTTACAGAAAAATGAAAAAAATCGTCATTTTTTTTATGTTTGGCTCTTTCTTTTTAGCCACAACAATATCAGAGGCAGCAGATGCTTTTGTTACGAGAAATCTTAATTTTAGAACAGGTCCCAGCACTCAATATGCACTTTGCGGCTTAATCTCTGCTGGAAAATTAGTTTTTGTTAAAAACTGTGAAGGAAATTGGTGCCATATCCGATATAACACTCAAATAGGTTGGGTGTCATCTCGTTATCTTTCATTTAAAGATGGAAATGATCTTTATCACACATATACAATGTCTTTAATGCCCAAACGTACCGATTATTCTCCATAACAGCTATAATAACTTATGCCCTCTTGAATATCATCATGGCAAAAATGCAATAGTGTTCACGAACAACCACAAATATGCTCCTTCCAAAGAAATACTTCGAAGAATTTGTCTCATAAAAAACTTGATCAATATCCTAATGAAAGCTCTAATAAACCAAAATAAATCTGTTCAATAACGTTTTGCTGTTGTCGTAATAAATTTGTAAAAATTAGTATTTTCTTTAAAATCACCAGCACTTTTCTATCAAAGGATACAACAATGAAAAATGGTGTTACTGCAACAGTAGAAGCTCTTTCTGCTCTTATTGCTTCAGGTAATCCTCTTTTTAAGAATGGTGCATTATGGACACCTCACCGCCCCATTCGTCCTGAAAAATCTGAAGGTGGTATTCCATTTCAACTCGAAACATCTTTTAAACCAGCGGGAGATCAACCTCAAGCCATTAAAACTCTGGTCGAGGGAATTCAAAAAAATGAACGTACACAAGTGCTTTTGGGTGTTACCGGCTCAGGGAAAACCTATACAATGGCCAATATCATTGAAAAAACACAGCGTCCAGCTTTAATATTAGCTCCCAATAAAACTCTAGCAGCGCAGCTTTATGGGGAATTTAAAAGTTTTTTTCCCCATAATGCCGTCGAATATTTTGTTTCCTATTATGACTATTATCAACCAGAAGCCTATGTTGCACGCTCAGACACTTATATTGAAAAGGAATCCTCAATTAATGAACAAATCGACCGGATGCGTCATGCTGCAACACGCGCTGTCTTAGAGCGTGATGATGTTATTATCGTCGCATCTGTCTCCTGCATCTACGGAATTGGTTCCGTAGAAACCTATACGGCCATGACCTTCGAAATAGAAAAAGGGGACAAACTCAATCAACGAAAACTCTTGGCTGATTTAGTCTCTCAACAGTATTATCGACAAGATATCAACTTCGTTCGTGGTTCCTTTCGTGTACGAGGGGATACAATCGAAATTTTCCCTGCCCACCTCGAAGATCGTGCTTGGCGTATTTCGCTCTTTGGCGATGAAGTGGAAACAATTACGGAATTTGATCCTCTCACCGGACAAAAAACAGGCGATCTTCAATCAATTAAAATTTATGCCAACTCACACTACGTAATACCACGCCCAACACTTAACCAAGCGATGAAATCTATCAAAATGGAACTCGTTCAACGCCTCGATGAGTTGAACGAAGCTGGACGTCTTTTAGAAGCACAACGTTTAGAACAACGTACAGTTTTTGATTTGGAAATGTTGGAAACCACCGGTTCATGTCCGGGAATTGAAAATTATTCACGTTATTTAACAGGACGAAATCCCGGTGAACCACCCCCAACTTTATTCGAATATATTCCACTCAATTCTCTTGTTTTTATCGATGAAAGCCATGTAACCATTCCCCAAATTGGTGGTATGTACCGAGGTGATTTTCGCAGAAAAGCAACTTTAGCAGAATATGGTTTTCGCCTCCCTTCCTGTATGGACAACCGTCCTTTGCGCTTTGAAGAATGGGATGCCATGCGCCCACAAACAATTGCTGTCTCCGCAACACCTGGACGCTGGGAAATAGAACAATCCCATGGTATTTTTGCTGAACAAATCATTCGCCCAACAGGGCTTGTCGATCCAGAAACAGAAATTCGTCCAGCACGCACTCAAGTCGATGATGTTGTGAATGAAATTCGGAAAACAATTCAAAAGGGCTACCGTACATTGGTGACAGTTCTCACAAAGCGTATGGCCGAAGATTTAACGGAATATCTGCACGAACAAGGTATTCGTGTACGCTATATGCATTCCGACATTGATACATTAGAACGCATTGAGATTCTACGCGATCTTCGGCTTGGCACCTTTGATGTCCTCATCGGTATCAACTTGCTCCGAGAAGGCTTAGATATTCCAGAATGTGGTTTTGTTGCCATTCTAGATGCCGATAAAGAGGGCTTTTTGCGCTCTGAAACTTCCCTCATACAAACAATCGGACGTGCTGCACGTAACGTAGATGGCCGTGTTATCCTCTATGCAGATACGATCACTGGTTCCATAAAACGAGCCTTACAGGAGACACAAAGACGTCGACAAAAACAAATAGCCTATAATGAAGAACACCATATCACACCGAAAAGTATCAAAAAAAATATCGGAGATATTCTCAATTCAGGTTATGAAAACAACCATATTCGTACAAATATCCCTGATGTCATCGAGAAAAAAAATATGGTTGGCAACAATTTAGCATCTCATATTAAACACCTCGAAAAATTAATGCATGAAGCAGCTGCTGATCTTAATTTTGAAGAAGCAGCACGCCTTCGCGATGAAATCAAACAATTACAAAAGATAGAACTAGAACTCGCGGAGAATCCCTTAACACATCATAGAGAACAATCCCCCCAAAAGCCCGTGTTACAACCAAGTCTTTTCTCCAAACCAGACCTTGCACACATGGGACCAACCATGGACACTGGTATTTTGGAAAATCAAAAAGAAAAATCTCGTAAAAACACCCCTAATCAAGCAACGATAAAACGAAAAAAACGCAATCAATGAAGGAGCAAGAAATTTCACACCGCCAAAACTAATCTTTAGCTCTTCTAAAAAACTGACTATCGATGAAGAGCAAACAGTATTGCCCTAAAAATAGATAACAGCAAATATTAAAAATATTCCAATTTTTCTAAGACAACATAAGAGAGGATATTTTACAAAAAATGCCTAAACTTATTGACTTTTTAAAAAATCTTTCTTGTTCAACTTTATTATAAAAATCTTTAAAACTGTAAAAACTTCTAAAATATAAATAAATGCAGACAAATTTTAAAAAATATCTCCCATGAAACAAAATATTACTACAAATATATTATATTTATACAATTATACTACAATATATAATTTAATATTAATCATAATTATATAGTGATAAAACTATAGGCTTTATTTATAAAATAGTTATTAAATTACATTAAATTAATTGATAGGAACAAATTATTCCCAAATAAATACTTTATACAACATAGTAAAAATCATCTACTACCAATACAATCTTATCAATTAAATACATTAAATTGAAATCAAAATTTTGTCAGTATCTATGATAGCTTTTACTAAATGGCTTATTTATTTGTTTTGTCACAATAAAGTCCCAAATTGTTCAGGCTCTATTCAGTTTGAAACGTGTAGGATGTGAAAAATACGAATTAACACAAGGAGCATCATTATGAAAAAAGTGATCAGGTTAGCGGTATTATCAGCAATGTCAACTGTGACCATTTTGATGCCGCTAAATGCAACGCTTGCGGATATGGCATGGAATCGTAGTGACTCTATCTCGAGAGAAATAGATGATATGATGAGGAAGATGCGTAAAGAAAGAGATGATGCGATAAGGGAAATAAGGAAGAGAGCTGATATTCTGCCTTGCGGTTTTTCTCACTCCCATTGTTCTGATAAAAAACGTGGTTTTTTTTCTGATGATTTCCAAAAGTTTGTTGATGATTTCCACAAGAGTTCTGATGACAACAAGAGAAGATTTAAAGCCAAACATGAAAGGTCTGTAGCCAAACATAGTAAGACGGAACAACAACAACAACAACACCATCATCACCACCACCACCATTATCATCATGTTGAAAACAAAACATATCATTACGTCGAGCGCAAAAAGACAAAACACAGTAATATTCATATAGACAACTCAGGAGATGCTTTAGCGGTGGGCATTCTTGGTCTTGCAACAGGTACAATTCTTGGTACAATTTTAAAAAAACCAGAACAGCCACAAGTGGTTTATCAAATAGTACCACAAAGTCAGGTAATTTATCAAAAAGTTCCGCAAAATCAAGGGGTTTATCAAGTGCAGCAAACGGTGGCATATGAGCCATTCCAGCAATCATTAGAATCTGATTGGCTTAACTATTGCAAGAAAAAATACCGTTCCTTTAACCCTAAAACAGGGACCTTTCGAGACCGTAATGGTTTGGAACACATTTGTTATGCCCCAATAAATTAACTTCTGTTGCGTCCTACTAAAAAAGTTTTAAATGGCAAAAAAAACGCTTCAAAGCGTTTTTTTGTTTTCTCATATATTAAAATCTTGAAGAAAAGGATTATTTTGGCGCTCATAGCCTATACTACTTTTGGGACCATGCCCACAGATAAAACAAACATCATCGCCTAAGGGTAAAACTTTTTCTCGAAGGGATTGCATCAATTTTTCATAAGAACAGAAGGGGAAGTCCGTACGTCCAATAGAACCACGAAAGAGAACATCACCCAAGAGGGCTAAGTGCTCTTTTTCATTGAAATAAATAACATGACCAAGGGAATGCCCCAGTGTATGTAAAACCCTAAACTCATGTCCAGCAAAATACACACACTCACCATCTTCTAACTATATCGAACAACGCACCACGATGCTTTCGGGTGTAAGCCATGATTTAAGAACCATTCTCACCCGTTTTAAACTTCAGCAAGCGTTAGCAAATACTGACTTTGATATCAAGCCGCTTGAACAAGATGTGAGCGACATGCAAAATATGTTAGAAGATTACCTTGCTTTTGCCCGTAGTGAAGAAAGTGAGTGTGTTAAAACTTTTGATTTAAATGCTCTTATGCAAAAATTCTCTACCGATGCACATCTTCACAAACGCCAATTTTCCTACACCATTGAAAGCCCTACACAAATACAAGCACGTCCACGTGCCTTCACGCGTCTCATCAGCAATATTGTGTCAAATGCATTTTGTCATGCCAATACTGTCAAACTAACAGCCATATCCCAACAAGAATGTTTCCCATATATCAAAAAAAGTTCCCGCAATATATTATATTTATACAGTTATAATATGATATCGAACTCAATATTTAGCCTCACAAGAGAGTAGTCAAACAGGACTGTATTCAATCACACAAATAAGGTTCTATCTTAGCACCATAAGCCTATAATAAAAAACGATAACTTTTGTTCATACACCTATTGTTCAATTCATATTGTATCAAGCAATAAAAAATTACTCATCAATAAATAATTTATAACCAATAGTAAAAAATCTGGTGCTCTAAATACAAGCTGCTTAATTAATCTTAAGAAGAGTACATTAATTGAAATCAAAATTCTGTCATGATTTTATTTTATTGTATTGATAATAGTTTTAACTAAATGAATTTTTATTTTTTTGTCACAATAAAGTCCAAAATTGTTCAGTCTCTATTCAGTTTGAAACGTGTAGGATGTGAAAAATACGAATTGACACAAGGAGCATCATTATGAAAAAAGTGATCAGGTTAGCGGTATTATCAGCAATGTCTACTGTAACCATTTTGATGCCATTAGATCCAACGCTTGCGGATATGGCATGGTATCATAACTATGATATGAGAAGGGAGGCTGGTTTACCGTCTCACAATTTTAGCTCCCATTTTTCTCATAGTGAACATCACTCTTTTGATAACCCCCACACGCGTCATTATGTTAGCCATAAATGGGGAGCACAACAACACCATCATGTTGAACACAAGACATATCATTATGTCGAGCGCAAAAAGACAAAACACAGTAGTATTAATATAAATAACTCAGGAGAAGCTTTAGCAATGGGCATTCTTGCTCTTGCAGCAGGTGCACTTCTCAGCAAAATTTTTAAAAAACCAGAACAGCCACAAGTTGTTTATCAAACCGCACCACAGCATCAAATTGTATATCAACAGGCTCCACAAGAACAGATAATTTATGAAGCTCCGCAAACGGTGGAATATGAGCCAGTACAACAATCATTAGAATCTGATTGGCTTAACTATTGCAAGAAAAAATACCGTTCCTTCAACCCTAAAACAGGAACTTTCCGAGACCGTAAAGGCGTCGAACACCTTTGTTATGCCCCAATAAATTAACTTCTGTTCTGCCCTACTAAAAAATTTTAAATGGCAAAAAAAAACGCTTCAAAGCGTTTTTTTTTGTTTGCTCATATACTAAAATCTTGAAGAAAAGGATTATTTTGGCGCTCATAGCCTATGCTACTTTTGGGACCATGCCCACAGATGAAACGAACATCGTTGCCTAAAGGTAAAACTTTTTCTCGAAGAGATTGCATCAATTTTTCATGGGAACAGAAGGGAAAGTCCGTACGTCCAATAGAGCCACGAAAAAGAACATCACCCAAGAGGGCTAAGCGCTCTTTTTTATTGAAATAAATAACATGACCAGGGGAATGTCCTGGGGTGTGAAAAACCTTAAACACATGTCCAGCAAAATGAACGCACTCACCATCTTCTAACCATCGATCAGGAATACAAATGCAAGCATCAGTGATGCCATAATTTTTTGCGCTTTCGCTCACGGCATCCATCACAGGCTTATCATCGCGATGTGAACCGATAATTTTTACATTAAGCGCTTCTTTCACTTGCATTGCTGCTCCTACATGATCAAAATGACCATGTGTTATCCAAATAGCCTCAACGATAACACCATTCTTTTCGATTACGTCTTGAATTCGTGGCCAATCACCACCAGGATCAACGAGAACCCCCGTTTTACATTCACTATCAAAAAGCAAAGTGCAATTTTGTTGAAATGTCGTAACTGGAATAATATGTATATTAAGACTACCCATAATATCCTTTTCAAAAATAACTTTTTTAAATTTATAAATAAAACTTTCTCTCCTTTAAGGTAAAGGTGCTGCTCGACAGCTTTATACAACTTATGTAAACTTGCATTTTGTGTAAACTAAATTTTTATCAAGGTTTTTTTAAGAATGAGCAATCACGTTCAAGTTTTGTGTGACGATGCCCCTCACCTTCTTGTGATTGATGACGATACACGTATTCGCAATCTTTTATTTCAGTTTCTCATTAAAAATGGATTTCGTGTTTCAGTTTCAGCTAATGCGAATGAAGCAAGACGACTGTTAGTAAGTTTAGATTTTGATCTTCTTATTGTTGATGTCATGATGCCTGGCGAAAACGGTATTGATCTCACTCATTCACTCCGCCAAACAAAAGATGTCCCTATCTTTATGTTAACAGCTTTATCAGAAATAGACAATCGTATCCGTGGATTAGAAGCAGGGGCAGATGATTATCTGGCTAAGCCGTTTGACCCTCGTGAACTTCTCCTTCGCATCAACGCCATTTTACGACGTGGTTTTCCCCCTCACCAACCTAAAATTGAGCAAATAGTTTTTGGTCCTTATATATTTTCAATTTCACGACGCGAACTCAAAAAAGGAGGAGAAATTATTAAATTAACAGATAAAGAACAAGAAATGATGATCATTTTTGCCGAAAATGCAGGCGATACAATTCCGCGCCATAAATTCGCGACCGATGACAGCAATGTAAGTGAACGTGCCATTGATGTGCAGATCAACCGCCTTCGTCGTAAAATCGAAAAAAACCCAGCACTGCCTTATGGCTCCAAACCGTGCGAGGAATAGGGTACAAACTCTCTATTGAATAGGCACAAGAATGATCAAACCTTTAAGATTTTTTCTTCGATGGTTAACGAAAAAAATGCCTAAACGGCTTTATGCTCGCTCTTTGATCATTATCATCGCTCCCATGGTGCTTCTGCAAACGGTCATTGCTTATGTCTTTATGGAACGCCATTGGCAAATGGTAACCGAGCGTCTTTCAACGGCTGTCGTGCATGATATTTCAGCCATTATTGATATTCTTGAAACATATCCCCAACAAGATAACTATGAAGATATCAAGCGTATTGCACAACAACGTATGGGATTAAATATTTCTATTCTATCTCCTACCTCCTTACCCCCTCCAGGACCTAAGCCATTTTTTGCAATTCTTGACTATTTTTTAAGTGAAGAAATCACCCGCCAAATTAACCGTCCCTTCTGGATCGATACCGTAGGAGATTCTGATCTTGTTGAAATCCGTATCCACCTTGGTCACAACATTTTACGCGTCTTTGCTCCACGCAGCCAAGCCTATGCTTCCAATACTGCTATTTTTTTAAGCTGGATGGTAGGAACAGCTCTTGTTTTATTGCTGATAGCAATTTACTTTTTACGCAATCAAATCAAACCGATTCAACAATTGGCTGAAGCAGCAGAAAGCTTTGGACGCGGTCGTCCTTTACCAAAAGGATTTCAACCACAAGGAGCTGATGAAGTCCGACGTGCAGGCATCGCTTTTTTACGCATGCGTGAACGTATTGAACGCCAAATTGAACAACGTACCATGATGCTCTCAGGAGTAAGTCATGATTTAAGAACCATTCTTACACGCTTTAAACTTCAGCTGGCATTAGTAAATACTGACTTTGATATTAAACCGCTTGAGCAAGATGTAAGTGACATGCAAAATATGTTAGAAGATTATCTTGCTTTTGCTCGTGGTGAAGGAAGTGAAAGTGTCAAGACTTTTGATTTAAATGCTCTTATGCAAAAATTCTCCACCGATGCTCGTCTTCACAAACGTCAATTTTCTTACACTATTGAAGGTCCTACAGAAATACAAGTACGTCCCCGTGCTTTTACACGCTTGGTCAGCAATCTTGTATCAAATGCATTTTGTTACGGCACGACCGTTAAACTAACCGCTAACTCTCAACAAGAATCTTTTATATTAATAATCGATGATAATGGACCTGGAATTCATAAAAATATGCGCACAGAAGTTTTTAAGCCATTCTTTCGACTTGATAAAGCGCGAAATCAAGATGCAAGTGGAACAGGACTTGGTCTTTCTATTGCTCAAGACATAGCACGCAGCCATGGTGGCAATATACAATTAGATGAGAGCCCACTCGGGGGAGTGCGCGCTATTCTTGATGTCCCCCTATGAGCAATATTTCCGCAAACCGTCTGTAAAAATAACAGACTGTATATTTTAGGCATTCCCTACAGTTTCAAACAAAGTGTACTGTAGTGCCTTGTAAGCACTTTCTCCCGATAAAGCAACCATCTGAAATGCAACATAATGGCTTTCACAGGCTTTAAGTGCATGTATCAACAATGTTTCAACCTGTATATGAGATGGATGCATCCCACCAGCCAAAAGAAGACCTTGTCGATAAATAACTGAATTATTCCTTTGCCAGTAATCAAAATGTCCCAACAACAACTTTTCATTAATTGCTAGCAATAAGCGCTGTATTTCAGCTGTTCGAGCATTTTTAATAGAGAGATCAAACGAACAAGCTAAATGAAGTGCTTCATGCTCTTCCATCCATGAAAAAGCAAGACGATAGTTTGCGCGTTTTCCTTCCACACAAACGCTAATTTCATCTTGTGCATCCCGCTCAAACGACCAATCATATTCACAGGCAATCTGTTCGATAAAGTCAACAGGGTGCTCTTTTCTTTCTGTGGCGCAAAATGCAAGCCTCATCACAATCCTCAATCATCTTAAAACATTGTCAACAGAATATAAACCGTCTCAACTGTAACAATATTTTGCTACAATCAGAACCTTTACACCAAACAAATACACATAAAAACATCGACAGTACACAAACACCCAGAACACAATCGCGCTGTTTAGGGCAACCTGATAGTCATAAAACGAATCATCAAGTCTTTTCAGTGTATTGATACAATTTCATAGCGCCAGCCCCCCTGATTCAAAAAAATGTACTTTACCCAAAAAAAAATCAAAAATAAACAAATGCTCCGCTCTAACAGACTCAAGATTAAGCATTTTTTAGTTTCACGCATCATATTGAAAAATTGGGGATATTTTTTTGAAGATTCTTTTTTTTTAAACTATTTTACTTTTTTGTGTCTGCGTTTTTTTTAATCATCTTTTTTTAAATCATCAAGGCGTCTTTTCAAATCAGCGTTATCAGCATGGATTTTCAGCACCATCTCCTTAAAAGTCTCAAACTCTTCGCGAGAAACAAGATCAAGTTTGTTTGCTATCTTTTCAGCCTGCACACGAAAAGCTGTTCCAGCTTCACGTCGTATGCCTTGCGCAACGTCAGCAGCATCCGTTGCTAATTTTGCTAATTCATCAAGAATACGATTTGATCCATTACGCATAACCTTTTTCCTTAAATTTTAATTATTGACGCACGCATTATAGCGTATTCTCATAACATTTAGATACTGTAATTTGTTCCTTTTACTCTATATTTTACATACTGTGCAGATTTTTCATAATGATTTTGTTTAAGATTTTTTAATATTCCTTTTATCACCATATTTTTTACCGCGATAAATCAGTGGAAATCTATTTCCCTTTCTGACTAGCCTCCCTACTGACTTGACCATTGTGTATTCATCTGTCATTTCTGACCATCAGAGTCACTTCATATTCATCTCGTATAATGTAAGATGCTTAACTCATGAACAATTTGTCTTGTCCAGCCATTGCTTTTCCGTCTTTTCTTGATCCTGTCATTATCCAGCTAGGTCCCATAGCACTTCATTGGTATGGACTTGGTTACGTACTGGGTATTCTTTTTGCTTGGTGGTATGCGCAAAAATTATTAAAAAAAACATCTCTATGGTATAGAGACCACCCTCCTATGGATAAAGAAAAGATCGGAGATTTTGTTGTCTGGTCTGCCATAAGTGTTGTTGTCGGAGGGCGTTTAGGACAAGTTCTTGTATGGGATCCCATTTACTATTTTAATCATCCAAGTGCTATTATTGCCGTATGGGATGGGGGAATGTCCTTTCATGGCGGACTTATTGGTATTATCATTGCTATGATCTGGTTTGCCCGTAAAAATCATATTAACATACGAGCCATGTTTGATATCATTGCTGCAGGTGCTCCTATTGGTATCGGCATTGTACGAATCTGCAACTTCATTAACCAAGAATTATGGGGTAATATTACTACACGTCCTTGGGCTGTTTGTTTTCCTCTTGATCCTTACTATTTACCGCGCCATCCAAGCCAGCTTTACGAAGCATTTATGGAAGGATTTCTTCTCTTCATCATCCTGTGTCTTCTTATTTTTGGGTTCAAAGCATTAAAACGTCCCGGTACTGTATCAGGAACATTTATTATAGGCTACGCAGTAACACGCAGCATTTCTGAAATTTACCGTGCGCCTCAAGAAGATCCAGAATGGTTTTCGACTCTTTTCCATTCTACTGGTTTTACCTATGGCATGGCTTTATCTCTTCCCATGCTTCTTGTAGGGTTTTATCTTCTTCTCCACGCCTTTAAATATAAACCGACAGAAAATGGCCAATCTCAAAGAAAAAATTAAAGAAATTATTGCCCTTAATGGACCAATCACTGTTAGCCAATATATGACGTTGGCAATCACCGATCCCCAATTTGGTTATTATCACACACAAACCCCTTTTGGACATGCTGGTGATTTCATTACAGCACCTGAAATAAGCCAATTATTTGGAGAGATGATTGGCATTTGGACTCTTGCAAGCTGGAAAGCTCAAGGTTGTCCTCATCCTTTTATCCTCGCTGAGATAGGTCCAGGACGAGGAACTTTGATGGATGATATTTTGCGAACCATCCAAAAGCTCTCTCAAACGGCATTTAATGCTGCTGAAATTTTTCTGATCGAAATAAGCAAAAAACTTGCAAAAGAACAAAAAAAGCGCCTTTGCTCTTATCAAAAACAAATCCATAGCATTGAAAATTTTGATCAAATTCCTCCAAAACCTCTCTTCCTCATTGCTAATGAATTTCTCGATACACTCCCTATCAACCAATATATTAAAGTCAATGGAGAATGGAAAGAGCGCCGCATTACAGTCAATCAAAATGGAGATTTCATCTTTATTGCTGCCCCGCATAGACTTCCCTCTTCTTGTCTACAAACCTATTGTTCTAAAGTCCCTGACGGAACAATTTTTGAACATGCCCCCTTACGACATCAGTTCATGAAACAAATCAGCCACCATTTAGTGCAAGTGACAGGTTCTGCTTTACTTATTGACTATGGTGCTTGTGAGCTTGCCTTTGGCGATACCTTGCAAGCACTCTCAAAACATAGATTTCGTGATGTTTTTGATGCCCCTGGTGAACATGATTTAACATCCCATGTTGATTTTTCTTTTTTAAAAAACATAGCTCTTAAACAGGGCTGTTTTGCTGAAATCTTCGAGCAAGGAGAATTTCTTTTTAAAATGGGGCTACTGGAGCGCGCAAACCAGCTTGGAGTTGGCAAAAGCACTCCTTTGCAAGACAAAATCCGCCAAGACATTGAACGGCTCTCTGGTCCAGATCAGATGGGAAAATTATTTAAAGTTTTATATTTCAGTGACAAAAATATCCCCATACCTCCTCAATTTTAATGATCGGCGCTTTTGTCAATAAGCACATCATTATCTGAAATATTCATTGACAAATATGAGCATCTCCACCCTCACTTCAAATAATCCCCATAAGGAACTTTTATGAAACCTACCCCTCATCCTATCTTCGCAAAAAAACTTTCTACTTTACACACCCATGGGATAAAACATGGATTTTTTACACGACAAAGTGGTGTTTCAAAAAATCTTTATCATAGCCTTAATGTCGAGAAAAGTTCAAATGATCAACCTGAACATATCGTACAGAATCGTCTTTTGATTGCCGACTATTTTTCTATTGAGGTACAAAATTTAGTCACGGTCAATCAAATACACTCCTGTAACGTTGTTGTAGCTCATCAAGCAATTATCGGTGAACCTCCTAAAGCTGATGCTCTTGTTACGACCACACCAGGACTCGTTATTGGGGTTCTTACAGCAGATTGTGGACCTATTCTGTTTGCTGATCCACAAGCCGGTGTCATCGCTGCAACTCATGCTGGCTGGCGAGGAAGCTTAAATGGAATTATCGAGAAAACAATTGCTGTTATGGAAAAGCACGGAGCTAAAAGACAATCAATAACAGCAGTTCTTGGACCTTGTATTGGTCCATGCCACTACGAAGTAACAAGTGAATTTTATAACCAATTTATGGAGAGCCATAGCAAATTTCAAAAATATTTTTTAAAAACAGAAAAAGTCAATCATTTTCGCTTTAATCTATGGGCATTTATTATAAATCAACTCAAAGAAGCAGGCGTTAATGCTTCTTGTGTAGAGCTTTGTACCTATCAAGATGAACAGCATTTTTTTTCTTATCGCCGTGCAATACACCGCAATGAACCCGATTACGGACGGCAAATTTCTGCTATTATGCTGAAAAACAAAAGATGAGCCCCTTCATGCTTGAGAACAATACCAAAACTGCAAAACTAAACTTTTTACCCAAATGTAAAAATAAATCCCATTGTACTTTGCTTTTTTCACGAAATTATCTACCAGCCCATAAAATATGATAGCCTTCGCTATGATCATTTTCAATGTTTGGTTATAATGATTGAAGGCAAGATGATACTTCTTTTTATTACTCCCCTTCATTCATCTTAAATATGAAACATTCCCCATATTGAAAGTATTTTTATAAAGTAATAACTAAAAAGCTTAATCAATATGTATTTCTTTGCCGCATGGAGAAAAAACTTTGCTCTAAAAGTAACAAACTTTTGGAAAAAGAGAAAACATACTGCATAGCTCTTTAATAATAATCAATAAAATTGTAAGGCTTTTGTAATTGTTCTCTTGCAATTTAATAAAAAGAAATTAAAAACCGTGTCGCATTCCCACCATGATGATTCAGAGGTTCTACTATGAAACTTTTCTGCGGAAATTCTAATCCACGCCTAGCTGAAGATGTTGCAAATTATTTGAACATCCCCTTAGGCAAAGCAACTGTAAAGCGCTTTGCTGATCAAGAAATTTTCGTAGAACTGCATGAAAATGTACGTGGACAAGATGTTTTTGTTTTGCAATCTACATCCTATCCCGCAAATGATCATTTGATGGAATTACTCATCATGATTGATGCCCTTCGTCGTTCTTCTGCGCGTCGTATTACAGCTGTTATCCCCTATTTTGGCTATGCCCGCCAAGATAGAAAACCAGGACCACGAACTCCTATTTCTGCAAAACTTGTTGCCAACCTCATTACTGAAGCAGGGGCTCATCGTGTTTTAACATTGGACCTTCATGCAGGACAAATTCAAGGTTTTTTTGATATCCCTACGGATAATCTCTATGCTGTTCCTGTCATTTCTCGCGATGTCAAAGTGCATTATTCTCTTGAAAATGTTATCGTTGTTTCACCTGATGTGGGTGGTGTGGTGCGCGCGCGCGCGCTTGCCAAGCGCTTGAACAGTTTGCTCGCTATTGTGGATAAACGTCGCGAAAGCCCGGGTGAATCAGAAGTTATGAATATCATTGGAGATGTATCGGGAAAAGATTGCCTTTTGCTTGATGATATTGTTGATTCAGGTGGAACTTTATGCAATGCAGCAAGTGCTCTGCTTAAACATGGTGCCAATAGTGTCACAGCTTATATCACGCACGGTGTTCTTTCTGGTAATGCAATCGAGCGAATTGCCAATTCAGAGATGAAAGAATTGGTTATTACAGATTCAATTATGCCAACACAAGCTATTGAGAAAACCCATAATATTCGTGTTTTGCCCATTGCCGACCTTATGGGAGAAGCAATAGCAAGGACAGCAGCAGAACAATCGGTTTCCAGCTTATTTGGTTAAAGTGGTTCCTTGGGGTCTCCCGGTGCTGTTTCAACACCAAGATCAGGAAATGCAACAATACGTTGACCACTAAAATGCGTATGAATAACAATAAGTCCACGCTCTTCAAAGTAGGTTAAAAGTCGGCGTGCACGGCTTAAAGAATGAGTTCCATAAAGACGTGCTAAAAATGCATCAGATGGACATGGCTTTCCCCCTAATGCGGCCTGTGCCACATTCAAGAAGACTCCTTGAACATCTTCTTCCAAACTTTCTGATATCTGCAAAATATGTTTCCAATGTTCACTGACAGCCGTTTGTTCATCAACAAAAGCCTGAGCAATAGCCAATTTACGCCGAAATTGTGAAAGATTAAAAGGAACCTTTGACATACCATGGATACGGCAACGAACTGAAAAATCTTGATAAAGCACCGCTGTTGAACGATAAAAAGCCTCAGAATCCTCAAGAATTTCCCGAATAATATGTTCTGCTTGGCCGTCACGCTCAACATCAGAAAGTTCAGGAAATAAACTTGGGTTTTCTTCTAACAACTCTTGTTTTTTATGCACGACCTCCTCTAACATCTCGTGCATTGATTTTTCCCTCATCGGCTCTCGTGTTTGTTTAAATGGCGTTAAAATTTCCTCTGGTGAAGCAGTAAAAACGAGCTCTTGCACATCATCCCGCTCTGTTGGAAGTGGCATTAATTTAGGACTAGAAGAGCGTGCCAAAGTTTCAACAGAACCGATAATGATTGGTAAGGGACGTCGTGATAAAGCAGGGCCTAAAGCTATAAAATTTCCCCGTTCAAGATCTCTAAACATTTCCGCTTGGCGACGCTCCATTCCCAAAAGATCAGCAGCGCGCACCATATCAATATCTAAAAAAGTCCGCCCTATTAAAAAGTTTGAAGCTTCCGCAGCAACATTTTTGGCAAGCTTAGCCAAACGTTGTGTCGCAATAACACCAGCAAGACCACGTTTACGTCCTCGACACATAAGATTGGTCATAGCGCTCAAAGAAATTTTACGCGCTTCATCAGAAACTTCTCCTGCCGCAGTTGGAGCAAACAATTGTGCTTCATCGACAACGACAAGCATAGGATACCAATAATCACGTTCCACATCAAACAGTGCCCCAAGAAAAGCCCCAACAGCACGCATCTGTTGTTCAGTATCCAAGCCTTCAAGATTAAATACCACTGAAACTCGATGTTGTCGAATGCGATGGGCAATACGAGTCAATTCTAATTCACTACGTTGAGCTTCTACAATAACATGACCAAATTTATCTGCCAAAGTTACAAAATCGCCTTCTGGATCAATTACACAATGCTGCACCCACTTAGCACTTTGCTCCAAAAGACGGCGTAAAAGATGTGATTTCCCTGAACCAGAATTACCTTGTACAAGAAGACGTGTCGCCAATAATTCTTCCAAATCAAGAAGTGCTGGCATCGATTTATGCAAAGCACGACTCTCTGACATCTCACCCAAGGCAATCTCAACCTTCATAACATCTCCAGTGTTTGATTTTGAACATATCAGCGCCAGCACATATTGGTTGATTCTCCATCCACACCGTAATTTGTAACATTTCCTCCTTTTTAACGGTAGAAATCATCGATTTTTCCCACAACTCTTGCATCTATGAATAGTTTGAACTATAGAACAAACTTCTGCGTAGACACCCTTGGAGGCAACGTAGAATGGAGTGATCGCTGTTGGTTAGCGCATATCTTCATATCCATGCAAAAACTATTACTGTTTTTGAAGGATCTCCAATCATGTAAAAAGGACTTAAATTATGAGCAAAAGCTACACTCTTAAGGCCGAAAAACGCGAGCGGGTTGGTAAGGGGTCCTCCCGTGAACTTCGCCGCAACGGTCTTATTCCTGCTGTCATTTATGGTGAAAAACAACCTCCTTTGGCAATAACAGTTCCCTATAAAGAAATTTTCTACAAAATTCACGCTGGTGGCTTTCGCACCACCATTGCAACGATTATTCTTGACAAGCAAAAAATTATGGTTTTGCCAAAAGATTATCAATTAGATCCCGTGCGTGACTTTCCCCTCCATGTAGACTTTTTGCGCATTTCAGCAAAATCCGTTGTAGAAGTGAATATTCCTGTCCACTTCCTCAATGAAGATACGGCACCTGGACTTAAAAAGGGTGGTGTCCTCAATATTGTTCGGCACGAAATTGAATGTACAGCTCCAGCAAGTGCTATTCCTGAAGCTATTGAAATTGATCTCTCCAGCTACTCTATTGGTGATTCTATTCACATTTCAGCAGTGCAACTGCCAAAAGATGTGACTCCCATCATCCAAGATCGAGACTTTACCATTGCAACCATTGCAGCTCCTGCTGGCATGGATGTCAGCGATGAAACTTCTGAACAAGAAAATGATGAAGAAGACACACAAACTTCATAAAACTCAAAAGGCGGGAATTTTTCCGCCTTAATTTATGAGACATTACCCTTACTCATACTTTGACTGAAGATACACATGTGGCTTATTGCTGGTCTTGGCAATCCTGGTTTACAATATCAAAATAACCGCCATAATATCGGTTTTATGGCTGTTGATGCCATTTATCAGTCCTTCTCTTTTTCTCCATGGTCAAAGAAGTTTCAAGCAGAAATCTCCAATGGTTTCATAAATAATGAGAAAATTTTTCTTATAAAACCACAAACTTTCATGAATCTTTCTGGTCAAGCTATCGGTGAAGCTTTACGATTTTATAAATTAGATTTAAAGAATTTGATCATCATTTATGATGAGCTAGACCTGTCACCGGGGAAAGTTCGTATAAAAATTGGTGGAGGAAATAATGGGCATAATGGCATTAAGTCTATTGATGCCCATTGTGGTACTGACTATTGTCGTATACGCATAGGAATTGGTCATCCTGGAAGCAAAGAACTTGTTCATCAGCATGTCCTAGGAAATTTTACCAAATCTGATCAAGAATGGTTATCCCCTCTCTTAGAGACAATCGCAAAAAATATCGCTCTCCTTATAAAAGATGATAAATCCCTCTTTATGAATGAAGTTTTACAAACGATAAAACACAATCAGAACCATTAGCTTGCGTGCCCCTGTCGCGTGAAGAATATGAATAAGAACTCTTAAAAAAATCCTCTTATAAACTTTCTCAAAGGCAAAATCTGTTGGCAACGTGAGAAGCTAGAAAATAGAACAGAATACAAGCTTGTATACACCTTTGAAAAAGAAAGGCTTATATTCTCTTTTGAGAGAAAGAAAAGATTGAACAGCAAACACAGCTCTCTCCAATCTTCTCCCCTAAATTAAAAAAAATCATTTGGCTGAATGGTCGACTGTAGCGGATCGTAACCATTTGATTGTTGACTATAAACTGTAGGAATACTCCTATTGTTTTGCAATACCACAACGCGCGAACCAATAGGAACACGATCATAAAGATCGATAATATCTTGATTAAGCAAACGGATACACCCACTTGAAATAGCACGCCCAATTGACCACGATTCGTGTGAGCCATGAATACGGAAAAGTGTATCTTTCCCATTTTTGAACAAATAAAGTGCCCGCGCACCTAATGGATTATCGGGCCCTGGTGGCATTCCTTTCCCAAGATGACCATAACGTTCTGGTTCTCGAGCCATCATAGCTGCAGTAGGAGCCCAATTTGGCCACCGACGCTTGCGCTGTATAACCCCCTCACCTTCAAATGCTAGGCCTTCTTTACCGACACCAATCCCATAACGCAAAGCTTTTCCATTTTCACCAATAAGGTAAAGAAAACACTCTTGCGTATCTATAACCAATGTTCCAGGCGCATAAGATGTATAATAAATCACCTCTTGTCGCCAATATTTTGGATCAATTGTCGCAAGATCAACAGCAGGTAACGAATAGGTCTCATTCGTTACAGGACCATACAAAGCCTGTATTTCTGGTGGAATGTATCGAACTTGTTGAAAAGGTACCGATGACATATCTGACTGACGTGTAGCACATCCAGCCAAAGCCAAAAGTGCTGCAATTAAAAAGGCACAACGAGATAACACTCTTCTATTTTCTCCGATTAATTATTTATGCAGATTTGCATACCATGAAAAACTTAGCACAATATTAACATTAATTCGAAGTTTTCTTATCCTTGTAACTAAGGAGAACAATAAGGTAAGAAGAACTAAGGTAAAAAAGTAGATACCTATTACTTTAGACTTTTTTCTCACTTATCGCAAGACCAGGACTATAACTCTTCTGAAAATATGCTATAAAAAGGAAGCTTTATCTTGACCATAAAATTAATAGAAAAGAAAGACTCTCATGGGCTTTAAATGCGGTATTGTCGGATTACCTAATGTCGGGAAATCAACTCTTTTTAATGCATTAACAAAAACAGCCACTGCACAGGCTGCCAATTATCCTTTTTGTACCATTGAACCCAATACCGGAGAAGTTGCTGTTCCAGATTTACGAATGGAAAAAATTGCATCAATCGCTGGTTCAAAAGAAATGATTCCTACACGCATTAACTTCGTCGATATTGCGGGGCTTGTGCGAGGAGCTTCAAAAGGCGAAGGTTTAGGAAACAAGTTTTTAGCCAATATTCGCGAAGTCGATGCTATTGTCCACGTTTTACGCTGTTTTCAAAATGAAGATATTACCCATGTAGAGGGACGTATTGATCCTGTTTGTGATGCGACAACGGTTGAAACCGAACTCATGCTTGCGGATCTTGAAAGTCTTGAGAGACGAATCATACAAATCCGTAAACGAGCAACCGGAAAAGACAAAGAAGCTCTCACAATTTTACCTATTATGGAAAAAGCATTAAACATACTGCAACAGGGAAACCCTGTCCGGTTATTACTCAAAGATATTTCTTCCGATGAACACCACATTCTTAAGAGTTTGAATCTTTTAACCTCCAAGCCTGTACTTTATGTTTGTAATGTAAGCGAAAATGACGCCGCTCGTGGAAATAGCTTTACCCAAACAGTTGAAAAAATGGCAACAGAGCAAAATGCGCAAAGCATTATCATTTCTGCTTCTATCGAAGCGGAAATTACACAACTGAGTGATGCTGAAGCATCAGAATATCTCAATGCGCTAGAACTCTTTGAACCGAGTCTCAATCGCCTCATTCGCGCTGGTTACCATTTACTTGATCTCATTACTTACTTCACCTGTGGGCCTAAGGAAACACGAGCATGGACAATTACGCGTGGTACAAAAGCTCCCCAAGCAGCTGGTGTTATTCATTCAGATTTTGAGCGCGGTTTCATTCGTGCCCAAACCATCAGCTATAATGACTATATTGCTCTGGGTGGAGAAAGCGGTGCAAAGGAAGCAGGAAAAGCCCGCGATGAAGGAAAGGAATACATTGTGCAAGATGGCGATATCATGTTATTTAAACATAATACTTAAATCTTCACTCTGTCTTAATAGTTTATCTTGAAAACTTTGATAATAGCTCCTTGGAATCTTGTCGCAAAAATTCTCAAGAGCTTTTAGAACAAAAAAACTGTTGCTAGCATATGATTGTGATAGCAACAGCTTGGTCCATTAAAGAATAGAAATATAAAATTAGCGTGTCCAACGCCCTTCGTATTTAAATGTTGGAGCGTTCTTTAAAGAATCTTTTGTCGCATTTGTAATAAGTTTCCATTTACCATAATCATTTGTCATCTGGATTGTTTCTGGAGAAACGACCACATAACTCTCGCCTATGCCAAGAAAACCACCAACAGCAATAACAAATCCTGCAATATTATTTTCACGTAAAATAATATCTTTTACTTCACCAATATTTTCATCTTCTATATTATATACATTGGCGCCTATAAGACTGGAAGCAACAAAATCCGTTGCTAAAGGTGTCACATAACGCACAGACTTATCTATCCCCACCTGTACAATACCCGTCGAAGAGATCATTTCAGGTTTTGAAGGCACTTCAAAAGACTGAGCATAAGTACTAGAAACCATCAAAATTGACATAAGAGTAGTACATGCAATTTTTTTCATTTTAACATCTCCATTTTTACTTTGCTTTTACTTTATAAAACCTCAATGCATCATAAAAAGATTTGTTCCTTATGCTCTTTATACTCTATACTCTTTTGAGCCTTATCGCTTTACCCTTTTCTCTTTATTTCGTCTTTTATTTCTTTCTCTAATTCTTCTTCTAAACCACACCAAATACGATTTTTTAAAATATAAACAAACCCTGCAAAAATGATTAAAAATAAAATAACACGAAAACCGGTTTTTTTACGAATTTCCATATGAGGATCGGCAGCCCACATCAAAAAAGCAGAAACATCGCGCGCATAATGTTCAATGATTTCTGGGGTTCCATCTTCATAAGCAACCATACCATCACTCAAAGGAGGAGCCATAGTTAAAGAATTACCGGCAATAAAATAAGGATTATACCAATAACCATTCGCAATTTTTATCTCCTTCGGTGCCTTCTGATATCCTGTTAAAAGAGCTGTAATATAATCTGGACCAGCTGTATCATAATGAGTCAATGCATCAGTAATTAAAGCAGGAAACGGCAAAGATACCCCACGTGCACGTGCTATCAATGTCAAATCTGGAGGATAAGCACTATTCAAAATAAATCTTGCTTCTTCTTCATGTGAAAAGGGAGAAGGAAAACAATCCGTTGCAACCCCAGCACGTTTAAAAAATTTTCCTTCTCGATTAGGACCATCGCGCACTTCATATTGCCCCGCCAAAGCTTTGATCTGTTCTTGATCATACCCAAGATCTTTTAAATTGCGAAAAGCCACATATTTTAGCCCATGGCAGCTGGAACAAACTTGTCTATAAACCTTTAATCCGCGCCTCAATTGCGCCTTATCATAAAGCCCAAATGGACCTGAAAAACTCCATTCTTGTTTTTTAGGAACCTGTAAAGGAAAAGAAATAAATCCTTCTTCCTGATCAGAGGCACCACCCGCTAAACTCTGAGCAGAAAAACTCATAGCAACAATAACAACCAGCCCGACAAAAACATTTACCATAGTCTCTTTTTTTTCTGTTTTAAATCTTGCATAATTGAAGAAGGAAGAGAACAATTTTTTTCAAACGCTGGCAAAATCGGCAAAATAACCAAAAAAAATATAAAATAATAAACCGTAGCCAATTGTGTCCATAAAAGAATTTTGTCACTTATTTCTCTTGACCCCAACCAACCAAGAAAAACGACATCAATAACCAACGCCCAAAAGAAAATTTTATAAACAGGTCGATATCTTGCTGAACATATTTTAGAGCGGTCTAACCATGGCACAAAAATTAAAATGCAAATCGAACTGACGAATAAAACAAAGCCAACAAAGTTTGAAGAGAAAATACCAATATCAAAAGTTATAGCACGAAGCATCGCATAAAAAGGCAAAAAATACCATTCTGGAACCACACGAAGAGGTGCCTTTAAAGGATCTGCCACACTATAATTTTCAGCCTGCCCCATATAATCGGGCATATAAAACAAAAACCAGGCAAAGAAGATGAGAAAAACAGTAATAGCAAAAATATCTTTGATAAGCGCATAAGGCGAAAATGGAACTGTTTCCTTATCTGATTGTATAGCAAGACCCGTTGGATTGCCTTGCCCAACACAATGAATTGCCCAAATATGCAGCCCCACAAAAAGAAGCAAAATAAATGATAAAACATAATGGAAAACATAAAAACGATTCAACGTTGGTTGTCCTACGACATAACCACCCAGAAGTGTCTCATGCAACCATGTCCCCACCAAAGGTATCGTTTTTAAAAGCCCTGCAATCACTGAAGCCGCTGAAATAGACATCATCCCCCAAACAAGCACATAACCAAAAAATGCTATTGCCATCATGATGATATAAATAAAAATACCTGTAACCCATACCATTTCTCGCATATTTTTATAAGAACCATAATAAAGTCCACGTGCTAAATGGATATAAACAGCAATAAAAAAAAACGAAGAGCCTACACAATGCCATGGACGAAAAAGCCAACCAAACTGCCCTTCACGCCGAAATCGTTCACTGGTTTCAAAAGCCAAATGAATATCCGGAACATAATGCATAGCCAAGACAATACCAGTCAAAAGCTGTGATAAAAGCATAATGGTCAAAATACCGCCAAATGTATAAAAGTAATTAAGATTACGCGGAACAGGAAAAATCACAAATGCATTATAAAAAAAACGAGGAAGAGGAAAACGCTTATCAAACCAACGGGCAAGTGCATTTTTAGGACAATAAGGAGAAAACCTTGTCATAACCTTATCCTATTTTGAGCAAAGTATCAGAAAGAAATTGGTAAGGAGGAATAGCCAAATTATAGTTAGCTGGACCCGACCGCACTCTTCCAGCTGTATCATAAACAGACCCATGACATGGACACAACCACCCTCCAAATTTCCCAGATTGCCCAAGTGTTATACAGCCTAAATGCGTACAAAGATTAATGACGATAAGCCAATTTTCACGTCCTTTACCTGCTGAACGTGCAAAATCCGTCGCTTCTTTTTCACCTTCAAGATTAGGATTGCGCGCTTGACGATCTTTTAGAAGTCTCAATTCAGTAGCGCGCGCATCAGCAATTTCTTTTGCCGTACGATTTCGAATAACAACAGGCTGTCCTCGCCACTTTACCGTTACTGACATCCCCTCTTCAATACCAGAAAGATCAACCTCAACAGAGGAAGATGCCAAAACAGCTTCATCTGGACGCAACTGACGGATAAAAGGCCACACAACCGCTCCCATTCCAACTGCTCCTGCAACAGCTGTTACCAAAAACAGAAAATCCCGCCTCGTTTGCTCACCCATGGCCTTAACTTAAAGAGACACTTTGCTAAAACATTCTTTTACCATACCCTCTCCCATTGTACAATGCTTGATCACTCCGTTACCTCAACCATAAAAACATCCCCGTAAAACACTCCTGCCATTTGTATGGTTTATACAAAAAACTGTTTTATAATGATAATTCATCGTTTTACAGAGTAAATGAAATCCCTAAACACCGTAAGGTTTTTTCATTTCAAACCTATTCATATTAATCAATCAAAATTACTCCCCCGCCCGTGAAAATCAGAGATAGCATGTAAATAAACACTTCTAAAGAAAGAAACATAGTCTTGTTATGACCATATCTCAGTAAACAAGTTGAGCTTATCGGTTATTTCTTTAACACATTTACAGCATCTCTCCCTCCCTCAATTCCAACTGGTTGCATGAGTATTTTTTTCGCTTCTGTTTTTGCATAAAAAGCATATTTTGTTGATTTTAATTAAAATTGATGATCTAACCTCATTAAATATCCCACTTTTCAACATAATGAGCCAAGTTATTTCATGGATTGCTCAATAAAAGGAAGTCCCGAATAGGGAGCTTCTCTCTTATCCCAAACAGATCTGTATACATAACTTTTTCCCTGAAATTTAAAGGGTATAAAAATTAACCGTAAAAAACATGTATTTCTCAAAGCATATTTTTCGAATAAATTGTGGTATTTCTTTACAAAGTCGAAAGAAAAATCATATTACAGAGAACATGACACTTCATATAGCTCTTTTCCAACCTGATATTGCTGGTAATACTGGAACGATTTTACGTCTTAGCGCTTGCTTTGGTTTACATGTGCACATTATTGAACCTGCAGGCTTTAATCTGTCGGATCGTAATCTCAAACGCGCAGGATTGGATTATCTCGAATATGCGTCCTTAGAACGACACATTGATTGGCAACATTTTATAAGCTCCATGAAACACTTTAACCGCCGCCTGTTGCTTTTAAGTACAAAAGCAAAAACATGCTATACGCAGATATGCTATCAAAGAAATGATGTTTTACTTTTTGGTCGGGAATCAGCTGGAGTTCCCGATTATGTTCATGAAACGGCCGATTACACACTGAAAATTCCCATGCAACCACAGGCACGCTCTCTCAATCTCGCCATGAGCGTGGCTATAACAACAGGAGAAGCATTGCGCCAAATTGGTTATTATGAAAGAAAATGTATTTTATAAAAATATAAATTATCACGAAAAACAATAATACAACATATAAAGAACAGTTAGAGCGTATAATGCCTATCATTTTCAAACAATTAAGTGCTTGTAAAATAAACATTTCTTAGTACCCATCACATCCATTTCATATCACCTCATATCACCACCTATGAATGATTAAATACTCCTCATAGTAAAAATCCAGTGAACATCCCCCTCTTTATGGTCATACAAGGTGCAAACCGCTACCACTATTCTCTTTATTCGTTCTCATTTTCGAGAATCCTTATCTTTGAGATGATTCATAAGAGACATTTTTCCTCTCTGTAATCATTTTTCCTCACTTGTGACGTGTAAGGCAATAACTTTGATTGATGTAATATGAACAGGTTTGAAATAACCTTACAATATTGTGGACTCTTCTTTCACATGAATAATGATTATTATAAATTAATATGTTGACTTAAAAAATATAAAAAACAATGGGTTTATAAACAGAAATATTATAAATCAATTTTTTCTAATAGTGCATGACGATCCATTAAAAATCCGCTTTCAATCCATATCATTTCTAGCTCTTTAAGCTTTTTTCCTAAAAGTATACCTTTCGTAAAACCTTTTTTTATTAAATCGTTACCATTAATAGGAAAAGTTGGAATTTGCCATTTTTTGGCAAATTGATAAAGCTTGACATAACCCTCTGCTTTTTGCAAAGCATCACTTTTTTCCAGATGATCAAGATGTGATGCAGCGACAGACAACGATAATTGATCTAAAACTGGCTGTCGTCCATGAAAATAAATCAGTTTTTGCACAAAATGATCAGAACAGTTTTGGTTTATTATTTCTAACTCTGCCCATTCTTTTAATCGCGTTGTTTCCTTAAGAGAAAAACGCAAGCGCTGTGCCATTTCATGAAGACGCATGGGATCAGGAGGAAGAAGGCTTTCTAGCCGTAACAATGGATCAACTTTCCAACCAAAAGCCTGTTCTGTCTTCACCAATGCGTGAATTGCATCAATACCCCATCGTTCTGTTTCAGGAAAAATGAGTGCCAAAATTCTGCTTTGTCGCATCCATAAAAGAGCACGCGTTGGATCAAACGCCGCAAGAAGCTTTTTCATTTCTGCCCAAATACGTTCAGAAGAAAGTTTTTTTAAACCGTGTTTTAAACGAACACATGCCTTCAATCCTTGCACATCAGGTCGCCCTGCTCCATACCACGCAAAAAAGCGAAAAAACCGTAAAATACGCAAATAATCTTCGCCAATACGATCTTCTGCAACCCCAATAAAACGAACTGTTCGGCTAGCAATATCACTCAAACCTCCCACATCATCATAAAGGTTGCCAGCAGCATCACAATAAAGCGCATTTATCGTAAAATCTCGCCGTTCAGCATCTTTTTTCCAATCACGACCAAATGCCACTTTTGCATGACGACCATCTGTTTCAATATCGCAGCGAAGCGTTGTAACCTCATAAGAACATGAATGAGCAACTACTGTTATTGTACCAAAAGCAATCCCTGTAGGAATAGCTTTAAATCCTGCTTCTTCTACACGTGCAATAACCTGTTGCGGCAAACAGGTTGTTGCAATATCAATATCACTAATAGGCTGCCCTAGCAGTTGATTGCGCACTGCTCCCCCTACAATACGCGCCTCTTCCCCCTCCACAGACAAAACACGAAGAAGTGTTTGGATATCACTTTGTTGTAACCACGCAACCTGTTTGAAGTTCTGTCTTATATTCACCCTTTAACCTTTCAAAAAAGTTGTCTTCATTGCTTTAAAAAACTCTCTTCATAAAACAAATTTTTTAAGACATCCCTTATAAAGCACGTCTATTCTTCCAAAGAAACTTTTCTCTTCTATACGAATATGAAAAAAAACGGCATATGATACTTCATTTCTTCTCATTTTCTGTTACAAACAATAAGATATCCATTATCATGCAGAGAAAATTACCATTTTTGCGACAAACGCCTTAAGGAAGAAATATGAGTCAACATGATCCATCATCCAATTCTATAAAAAAGGTCAATATCAATCATGAAGCTCAAGTCATTATTGATGATATTGATACGGCACACAAAGAGTTGGATATTTTACAAAAAGAAATTGACAAAGTTATTTTTGGGCAAAATCAGGTAATCGAATATGCTTTAATCGCTATTTTTGCTGGTGGTCACGCCCTTCTTGTCGGGGCTCCAGGACTTGCAAAAACACGTCTTGTTGAAACATTGGGAACAGTCTTAGGGCTTGATGAAAAACGCATCCAATTCACTCCTGACTTAATGCCATCGGATATTATTGGTTCTGAAATTATGGATTCCGATAAAGACGGTAAACGTTCTTTTCGATACATTCAAGGTCCTATTTTCACGCAACTTCTCATGGCCGATGAAATCAATCGTGCTTCCCCACGGACACAGTCAGCCCTTTTACAAGCTATGCAAGAATATCATGTTACTGTTGCAGGTACCCGTTATGATTTGCCACAACCTTTTCATGTTCTTGCAACGCAAAATCCTCTCGAACAAGAAGGGACCTATCCACTTCCTGAAGCACAACTGGATCGCTTTTTGATGCAAATCGATATTGACTATCCTGACCTCACAACAGAGCGACGGATTATTTTAGAAACAACAAAAGAAAAAAAATCAAATGCAAAACCAATTTTATCCGGCAAAAAATTGCAAAAAATTCAAAATATCGTTCGCAAAATGCCTCTTTCAGAAAGTGTGATCGAAGCTATTTTAAAAATTGTCCGCTCATCTCGCCCTCATAAAGACAATAGCCTTGCTAATACTTATGTTTCTTGGGGACCTGGTCCACGGGCATCACAAGCCCTTTCACTTTGTGTTCGCGCCCGTGCTCTTTATTATGGACGCTTAGCCCCTTCACTTGATGATGTTGAAGCATTGGCCTATCCTGTATTACAACACCGCATGGCTCTTAATTTTTCTGCCCGTGCTGAAGATATAACCGTAAAAGATATTATTAATAACCTTGTGAAAGATGCTCTTTGAATGGCTCTTGGCAAAAAAGTTTTACAAAAGCCTCCATTGTCGCTGGCAAATGAACTGCATAAGGATACTGGCAAAATGCCATATTTCCTTTTACAAGCGCGTCATATCGCTAATACATTGATAACCGGATGGCATAGACAACGTAAAAGCGGTAATGGGGAAAACTTTTGGCAATTTCGTCCCTATATGGAAGGAGAATCCATTAGCCGCATTGACTGGCGTCGCTCAGCGCGTGATGAAAATACATATCTCCGTGAACATGAATGGCAAATGACACAAACCGTTTGGCTTTGTCCTGATCAGAGCGCATCAATGCATTACTGTTCGCGCTTTTCTAAAATCTCTAAAGGTAATCATGCCATTATTCTTACCCTTACCTTGGCATCCCTTCTTGCACGCAGTGGCGAACATATTGCTATTCCTAACTTAATGTCCCCCACAATGACATCCAATGTCGTAGAACGAATAGCCTTTGCTTTAGAAAATCATTCCGATGAAAATTTATTTCCGGATTTTTCAACGATTACACGCTTTTCACATGTCGTTATAATGAGTGATTTTCTCGATTATCCTGAAAAAATCATCCAACATTTAACCGTTTTAACTACAAAACAGGTGACAGCTCATTTAATTGAAATCTCTGATCCCGCAGAAGAAAGCTTTCCCTACACAGGTCACACAGAATTTTTGGATCCCGAAACGAAAGAGAAACATGTTTCCACTAAAGCAGAAGATCTTCGTAAGAGCTATTGTAAACTATATCACGCAAGGCGACAAGAATTGGTAAATTTTTGCGCACGCCAAGGATGGTCTTATCACGTTAGTACAACAGATCAACCTTTAACAGAGACCATTTTTCATCTTGCAAATACAATGAGCGACTCTCCATTGCAAAAAAGGAGGGCACTTTGAGTTTTGCTGCTCCCTTTCTGTTACTAGGGCTTTTGTTCCTACCGGTCATTTGGTGGCTGTTGCGGATAACTCCTCCATCTCCGCGTAAAGAGCTTTTTCCCCCTTTTCGCTTCTTACCCAAACCAACTCATCAACAAGAAACAGCAAAACATACACCTTGGTGGTTGCTCTTGTTGCGTTTAACCATAGCGGCACTTGTTATCATAGCTCTAGCACGCCCCACTTGGAATCAAAAACCAATAAGCTTTTCCGGATCTCAACCCCTTGCACTCATTATTGATAATGGTTGGGTTTCTGTAAAAGAATGGAAACAGCGCATCTCTATCGCTGAAATGCTCCTTGCACAGGCAGAAAAACAGCAAAAAAATATTTATCTTGTTGCAACGGCTGAAAATAATATCTCCAATATAGAGCCCCAACCAGCCAAGATTATAAAACAGCATTTAATGCATTTGCAACCGCGTCCTTGGCCTGTCAACCGTGTGCATGCCTTCAAAAAACTCAGCGAAAGAACCAAAGGAAAACCTCTTGATATTGCTTATTTAAGTGATGGATTACAAACAAATGAAGATGAGCAAGCTTTTGCTCTTCTTGAAGAATTAAAACCTAGAAACTTCTTGTGGTATTTGACTGATATTTCCGATTTAACCGGCATAACATCCATAGAAAATAATAATGGAAACATGGGCGCGCGTATTATCCGCTCAACAACACACAGTAATACTCCCGCTATACTCAGCCTTTACGATTCAAATAATCAACTTCTCGGTCAATTTACGAACAAGTTCTCTGAAGGAGAAACAACAGCACTTGTTCCTTTTAATGTACCACTTGAACTACGCAATGATATCGCTTGGATAAAAATAAACAATCAAAACCATGCTGCTGCAACCTTCTTGGTAGATAGCCATAACAGGATAAGCCGTGTTGCTCTTCTCTCACCCGATACCAATGAAATGGCACAGCCTTTACTTGCTCCATTTTATTACATTATCAAAGCCTTACAAGGTCATACACAGCTTATAACAGCCGGTGGAAGAGAACTTTCAACGGATATTGATCATTTGCTTAAACAAAATCCATCTGTTTTGATTATGGGTGACATTGTTAACATACCCCCAAAAGCAGAAAAAAAACTTTCTGATTTTGTGAATAAAGGGGGAACACTCATCCGCTTTGCAGGAGAAAAACTCAGTAGCGCAGAACATTACGATAACCTTCTTCCGATACCACTGCGCCCAGGTCAACGTTCCCTTGGAAGTATTATGTCTTGGACAAAACCACAAAAGCTTGCCCCTTTTGCAAAAAATAGCTTTTTCTTTGGTCTTCCCTTTCCAGGAGATGTTACTGTCTCGCGCCAAATCCTCGCAGAACCAACCCCAGATCTTTTTGAAAAAACGTGGCTTAGCCTTTCGGATGGAACTCCTCTTGTTACCGCAGCAAAACGTGGTAAAGGAACCCTCATTCTCATTCATGTTGCTCCTGACCCAACATGGTCTAACCTTCCTCTTTCTGGCTTTTTTGCACAAATGCTGCAAAAATTAATCACATTAGGTTCTAACGAAAACACAAACCTAACACACAGAGAAAAAAGAACAGTGATACAAAACCCTTGGCGAACTATAGCCATTGACGGACAATTACAAGTACCACCCTCTGATGTTGTTCCTTTGATCTTTGACTCTCAAAATCCACCCCATCCTTCCTACCATACTCCCCCAGGACTTTATGGTGCCAAAAACAATTTTTATGCACTCAATCTCTTAACTCATTCGTCGCACTTGATGAAACAATCATCATTGCCAACTTCTCTTAATAAAAGCCCTTTATCTTACGATACAAAAGAAAAAAATCTTATCGGTCCACTTTTAGGATTAGCCATCTTATTATTCGCCTTTGACAATTTTCTCATTTTATGGATGGGAGATATTTTTTCTTTCATGAAACGGCGTAATATGTTTCTCGTCCCCTTTATAAGTCTTATTGCCTTGTTTTCATATGATCCAACTCTTCATGCACAAACGAAAGAAAATCATCATGATAGTGTACAAGCTGCTGGCGCAACACATCTTGCCTATGTTATAACCAATAATCATGAAATTGATACAACGAGTAAAAGTGGTCTAGAAGCGTTAAGTCAATTTATCGCAGAGCGCACAATGCTTACCCTTGGCTCTGTTACAGCACTTGATCTCGATAAAGATGAACTCTCTTTTTATCCTCTTATTTACTGGCCAATTGATGTTAAGAGTCCTATACCAACCCCCAAAAGCCTTGAAAAAATAAATAACTTTATGAAACATGGGGGAACAATTTTATTTGACACGCGCGATCAGATAAAGAGCAATCTTAATCTTGAAGGAGACGCTACTCCAGAAACGCAAAGATTACGAGATATCTTAAAAGAGTTAAATATTCCATCCATTGAGCCAGCATCAACAGATCATGTTGTTGCACGTTCTTTTTATATTATGCCAGATTTTCCTGGTCTCTACCGTGGTTCACCTTTATGGGTTGAATCCTCATCAACAAACAAAAAAAATAAAAACTCTCTTGCCAACGGCGATAACGTAAGCTCCCTTCTCATCACCGCAAATAACTTTGCTGGGGCTTGGGCACTCGATGAAAAAGGGGCATGGAAATATCCCCTTGTTCCCAATGATCCAATGCAACGTCTATGGGCATTTCGTGCAGGTTTAAATATTGTCCTTTATGTGCTTACAGGAAACTATAAAGCGGATCAAGTGCATGTTCCAGCACTCTTGGAACGCTTTAAAAGAGAAAGAAGGCAATGATATCATTTTTCACTTTTCAGCCTTTTTTACCACTCTTTTGGATTCTGCTCTTAAGCGGAATATCGATTCTTTTTGTCGTTGTTGGTCTTGTTACGCAACGGCAAGGTTCTTTATTTCGTCTGATGGCATTAAGCGCCCTTATCCTTGCTTTGCTCAATCCAATGATCATAAAAGAACAGCGCGAACCACTGAAAAGCACAGTAGGCATTGTCATTGACCGCAGCAAAAGCCAATCATTTGGAACACGTACAAATGATAGTGATGAAGCGCGCAGGCAATTAGTCGAAACACTGGCGCATTATCCACAATTTGAACCACGCTTTATTGAAGCTGGGAAACTTGCTGATAATCAATATGCACCCTCAACGAATTTGTTTGAAGCTTTAACACAAGCATTATCTGATGTACCGTTCTCTCGTTATGCAGGAACCATTTTTATCACCGATGGACAAGTGCATGACATCCCTGACCTATCAGATCTTCATCATGAAGCACCTCTCAATGCCCTGATTACAGGATACTCAGATGAATTTGATCGCCAAATCAAGTTTATTTCTCCTCCACGCTTTGCCCTTGTCAACAAACCACAAACGCTCTCCATTTTGGTAGAAGATAAAGGCCCCGCCAAAAAAACAATATCAGAGAAAGCAAATATTACACTAAGCGTCAATGGACAAGACATTGGCCATTATTCTGTAACTCCTGGCGTGATTTTTCAAACTGAAATTACCCTTCCTCATGCTGAAAAAAATATTATCCAAGTTATAACTGATCCACACAAAGGTGAACTAAGCTTGGAAAACAACCGCGCCATAACAATTATTGAAGGAATCAGAGAAAATTTACGCGTTCTTCTTATTTCAGGTGCTCCTTATAATGGAGAACGGACATGGCGAGACCTTTTGAAAGGTGACTCCAATATTGATCTTGTTCACTTTACTATTTTGCGTCCCCCCACCAAAGCAGATAATACGCCCTCAAGCCAATTATCCTTAGTGGTCTTTCCCACAAGAAAACTCTTTGTTGAAGAAATTAATAACTTTGATCTCATCATCCTTGATGGCTACCAGCACTCTACTGTTCTCCCCTTAATCTATTATGATTATATCGCCCAATATGTACAAAAGGGGGGTGCATTGTTGATGGTAACAGGACCTGAATTTACCCAAAAAAACTCACTTGCGAAAACACCTTTAATAAGCATTCTACCGGCATTGCCCAATGGAACTATTATTGAAAAACCTTTTCGCCCCACATTAACCAAAGAAGGTGAGCGCCATCCTGTCACAAGGGGTCTTGCAACACTTAACCTTCCCGCTTCTCAATGGGGGCAATGGTTGCGACAAATTGCTATTCAAAACATAAATAACGGAATCGCCCTCATGAAAGGAGCGGATGAACAACCACTTTTACTTCTCTCCCATGTTGATAAAGGACGTGTGGGCATGTTGCTTTCTGATGAAAGTTGGCTTTGGGCACGAGGTTTCGAAGGCGGTGGTCCTTATGCTGCTCTTTATCGTCGTATTGCCCATTGGCTCATGAAAGAACCAGAACTTGAGGAAGAAAAATTAAGTGCGACTAGCAGCCATCATCATTTAACAATTCGCCGCCAAACTCTAAAAGACCATCCAGAACCCGCTGAAATAATCTTTCCCTCTGGAAAAAAAGAAAATATTACTCTGACCAAAGAGAAAGAAGGCCTTTTTACTGCAACTGTGACCACTGATGAGACAGGAATTTTTAACATTAAAAATGGCGGTTTAACAATACTTTCTTCTGTAGGGATGCTCGATAATCTTGAGTTGTTTGACTTGATTTCAACACAAGAAAAACTAGCCCCCATTATTAAGCACACTGGTGGCTACATCGGACGTTTACACCCTGAAGGAAAAGAAAACATTCATCTTCCTCCATTTAAGCTGATTCAATCAAAAACAAGTCCGTCCTCTTCCCCAGCACATTCAATTGTTCTGAAAGAAGCAACAGAAACCCGTTTAATCAATACCTTTTATTTTTCGATATTTTCTGGTTTTTTTGCACTGCTTGCTTGCCTTTTACTGTTGAGCAGCATGTGGTATTATGAAGGCCGTTAAAAAGTCTGAGATTTCGTATAATAGTTTTAAAATTCAGCTTATCTTTTTACGTATTTACTTGTCTTTTGTAATTAGATAACGTATTGATTTATAACTCAAAATACAGTGGAATTCTCCTTATTTCCAATATCCTCATATTAAAACAATAAAAAACATTCTCTTGCGTATTATTAGAAGGGATGCTGTATGGATAGAAACCATTGAAGAAAAGAGTGAAATACCTCTTATGAATCCTCTTAAAGCAAAGCAAGGATTTTCATAAAATTGGGGGAAAATAGTATGATGTTTTTTATTTGCACCTTGTATTAAGTGTAGAGATGGTAGTGTACAGTAAGCCCTATATAGTTCACAGAAGCTTTCCATTATAATATCGAGTACCATCGTGAAATTAGCTCAAACGCATTGAGAAATGTTTTTTTTACAAATATGTGAATCTACAACACAATGATATTTTATTAGGGATATTCTATTTGGAACATTCCGCTTGAGACATTCTTTTTTGCAAGCTAATTTTCATTTTACAATCTTTCTTGCCTTTAAGCACTAACTTATCTTATGTTTATTCTTTAAATCGTTTTTAATACTTTACGAGCTTTTATGTTTTATCTTGCCCATATATCGGATGTACATCTTTCCCCTCTCCCGCAACCTTCCCTTTTTGAACTTTCTGGGAAACGTCTTACCGGTTATCTGAACTGGCAAAAAAAACGTAAGAGTCAGATGGCAACAGATGTCCTAGAAACTTTAATAGATGCCTTGAACAAAACAAAACCTGATCACCTTGTGATCTCTGGTGATCTTGTAAATCTTGCTCTCGATAAAGAATTTGTACAAGCTCATCGTTGGCTACTTAACCTAGGAAAACCTCAAGATATTTCTTTGACATTTGGAAATCACGATGCCTATGTCCGCGGCGCTTTACAAAAAGCATGCACTCTCTTTAAACCTTGGATTACAGGTGACATCCCTCAAAAAAGTGCCTTTCCTTATATGCGCATTCGCAAAGATGTTGCCATCATAGCAGCTTCTTCAGCCATTGCGACATTGCCTTTTCAAGCTTCTGGCTATTTTGGTAAAATGCAAGCGCAAACTTTACCGCTCTTTTTAAAGGAAGCAGCACAGCGCAACCTTTTTCGTGTCGTCATGATTCACCACCCCCCCTTTCCAAAGGCAACGTCTTGGCATAAAAAACTACGGGATATAAAACGTTTTCTAGACATTATCAAATACCACGGTTGTGAGCTTATTCTTCACGGACATACTCATTTACCCACATTGAATTACATTGAAGGACCAATTAAAAAAATTCCTATTGTTGGTGTTCCTTCCGCATCACAAGCTTTTGGTGATAAAAAACCGCCCGCAGGCTTTAATTTATTTTCCATTGAACGCTTACAAAATCAATGGCATTGCCAATTACAACGTTATAGCATTATCAACCCCAAAAACGAGATTGCATGTACTGAAACAATTAATCTTTAAACACCTTCATAGTTGCCCAAACAACAAAAAATAAAAACATTTTTATTTCACATCCCTTTGGAAATCATAATTCTTATTTCCCTTTTTCTCCTTAAAAGATAAAGTTTCACCTTCTCTGTCAATAGATCAATTTTTCTCAGACAGTTCCATCTGCTGCCCCACTTATGTGACTAGCTTTTTACAAACTTATCGGTTTTCTTCCTTCCCGCTCTAAAGGACGAAAATTCTACCACATCTGATTTATAAATAATTCGGATTCTTGTCTCACGGGTTCCAGCTGCTAATTGCGCATGTGATTTACTTCACAAAGCTCTACACATAAACCCTGCTTTGAATTTCATCATCCACTCCTCCAAAAGCATCTAATGCCTAAAATCCTTATATTATTACAATGATGATATTTTATAGAATAATAGAGAAGCTCATTCAGCTTCTATACCTGAAAATCAATGGCTAAAAAAGCCAAATAATAACTAAAGTATATAATTTAAATAACCCAACCTACTTGTGATTCATAAACAAATGATGTTGATTGATTTATCGTAAATAGATTTGAAATGATCCATTACTATTTCACTCGAAATTTATTATCGTACATTAAAAAATTAGGAAAATAATAGATTATATTTCGATAACAGACATAGGTAATAATGTTTTTATGTCTCAATAAATTCCTAATTTTCTCTCTATTTTTTCCTATAAATCACTTTATAATACTCTTTATAATTATTTTATTATTGAATTATATTGCGGATGTAATTTTACGTTCTTTAGAGTTTTTTTGCGAGCTTTTTGTTATTAAATAAAATATTTTACGATACCGCAAAACAGAAAAGTTGATTGTATGAAAAATCTTTCAAATAAAATAAAATGCCATTAGCTTGCCAATTCACATGTTGGTTTAAAAAAGCATCTTTTAAAGCACCCAAACCCATTTCCCGACGGTACCTATGAATGATGTAATGTTAAGTCCATTTAGCAACACCATCTTCACGTTTATGGAAAAGCAAGCTAGTATCAAAATCTCACACTTTGCCACCCCCTAATGTAGCGACAGCCTTTAGCACTTAAAATGGTTCATAAGAAGCATTTTTATTCTTTCTTTAATGTTTTTATCTCACGACGCCCCCTCTTTTTGACGTGCAAAAGACATGGTTTTGATCGGTTCAATATGGTATAGGTTTAAAATGAGAAAATCTTATGACACTTGGGTCTCTCACTCAACATGACAAAAAGTAATTTATGTTTACAAATCAAAGTATTGTTCGAATAAAATAGTAGCTCTTTTGAGTAAAGGATATTTACTAGAACATATCTGAAAAATAAAAGCCTCATTCGAAAATGAGACTTTTGAAGTGTTTAATTCTGCAAAAAATTAAAATTTATAAGCTACACCCACACGAAAATCATTTGTCTTGTAGCCCATTTCAAATTTATCCTGTATGAACTTCTTTTTGCCAAAATCTGAATAACGATATTCTGCACGTACAATAATATTATCAGTCATTGCAAAATCAATACCACCTCCAAGGGTATAACCAATCATGGTCTTTTTTTCATCATGCAACCAATCAGAAAAATCAACTTCTCCATTTTTGCTATCAGCTACTGCCGCAAAAATATTCTGAAGCTGCGTATAAGCAATCCCTCCAGAAATATAAGGCATCATACGCTCAATCGCAAAACCAACTCTCACCCGTGTAGCACCAGCCCATTTTTGTTTTAAAGTATGACGTACAGCTTTAATAGGTGTTGTCGAATCCTCCTCATGCAAATCTCTTGTTAGACTTGTTTTTTCTACAAGTTTTGGTGTTTCTTCAGTTGAACTTTTTTTCGGTAGATTGACATCTTTAGAATTCTTTTTACCAAACCACATAATATCTGTATCAATACCTATAATAAAACTATTATCGATATCAATATTGGAACCTGCATAAACTCCCCCGATAAAACCAGAAAGTTTAGGTAAATTCTCCTTTCCAATTGGATTCCATATCCCTGTCTCATGTTTTAAATAACTTGCAGTTGTTTTACCTGAAAAGTTACCAATCTGTCCTCCAAGATAAAATCCTGTCCAAGACAAAGCAGGTGCTGGAATAACAGGAACAGGTTGTTCAGGAATAACGATATCCGACGCCTGTACTACAGAAATTGAAATTAAAGAAAATATAGATGTTGAGGCTAAATACTTTGTAATCATAATTGCTCCCCTAAAAGCTAATGTGATACATAAATAATGATAAATCGTTTCACAATTTTTTGAAAAAATCTATAGCAAAAATGACACAGTTAAAAAATTAAAATTAGTTTTAAATAAAGCTTAAATATTATTTATAATTTCCAGAAGCTATTAATCTATAGTAGCTTTTATAGCTTCATATTGATCATTATTACCTAGAACTATATAAATAATTATAATGTCAATTTTTTGAAAAAATGAGATAACGCTCATAAAAAATATGATTCACTAAATTAATCACTCACCGCTTTTTGTATAAAGAATGATACCTAGAATGGAGAATTTTTTCATCACACTTGAAAAAACAGTAGAGAACTTCACTCTAACCCTCTCAAGCGTCTATGAAATGAAAGACAAAAATTAATATATAAAAATGGAATTAATAATTTTTATTTATTCTTATAGAATTATTTTAATATTTCATGATTTTTGTAAAAACTGAACAGACCAATTGCCCAGTTTCTGCAATTAATTTTTCCACACGAAGCAAATCAGGTTCCCCAACACTCTTTAACAAAAGATCACTTAATCCAGCTGGCATATCATTGGGATCAAGAGAATCATTTAAGCAAAGTCGTATAATTTGACTCAAATTTGTATAGAGACCATAGGCATAATGTAAATCAGCAACACATGACTGATTAAGAAAACTGTTTGGTAAGTGATCTAAAATATCCGCTGTCGTCGCTCCAATTTGAAACTCAATGACATGCGTAATAAGAGAAAATTGAGCAATAAACTCCAAATCCATAATGCCACCAGACATCGTTTTTAAATCCCATTGATTTTTTGGCGGCTTTTCTTTTGCAATCAAGGCACGCATTTCACATACTTCTTTTGCAACTTCCTTCTTATCACGAGAAATAGCAATAATTGCACACACTTCATTTTCTAGCTTTTGTAAAAAATCAGGGTCTCCTGCAATGCCTCGAGCCCTTGTTAAAGCAAGATATTCCCATATCCATGCTTCTTGGCGATAATACTTTTTAAAAAATGGAAAAGAAACAGCAATAGGTCCTTTATTGCCTAATGGCCGTAACCTTAAATCAACGACATAAAGAATACCTTGGCTTGTAAGAGTGGATAAAGCAGAAACGAGGCGTTGTGCTAAACGCGTATAATATTGAGAGATATAAAGAGGCTTTTCTCCATCAGATATTTCTGCATCATCATCGTGTTCATAAAGCAAAACGAGGTCAACATCGGAATCTGCTGTTAATTCGCGACTTCCAAGCTTCCCCATACCCAATATGCCAACACGCCCCCCTTTAATACGACCATGAAGACGAGAAAATTCCTCTTGAACAGTAGCAAATGTTTTTGTAATCATAAGATCAGCAAGCGCAGTAAAAGCAAAACCCGCTCTTTCTCCTGTAATTGTACCGTTTAAAATTCGAATACCAATCAAAAAACGTTGTTCATCTGCAAAAATCCTTAAATGGTCAAGAATTTCCTCATAAGAAAGAACATTTTCAAGAAAATATTCAAGCCGTTTTTCTAAGTACGTTTTGGTCGGTAATTCTGAAAGAATATTCGGATCTAACATTCCATCAAAAACATGGGATCTGCGTGTAATAATTTCTGCAAGACGTGGAGCAGCACCCATAATAAGGACAAGCATATCCAAAAGAGAGGGATTAGACTGCAAAAGACTAAAAAGCTGAATTCCTGAAGGTAAGCCCTGTAAAAAACCATCAAAACGCAACATCGCCTCATCAGCTCGTTTTGTCCCACCAAAAGCTTTCAAAAGAGCTGGTGTTAATTCCGTTAATCTCTCGCGTGCTTCGGCTGATTGCGTTGCTTTATAACGACCAAAATGGAGCGTGCGCATAATACGACAAATATCACTTGCTCTTTCGAAGCCTAAACGGCTTAACGTTATTAATGTCTCCGGATCATCTTCTTCACCGGTAAAAACTAAATTACCAATTTCTAAACCAAGTTCTTGCTCATTCTCAAACAGTGCAGCATAATGTTTTTCAACAACCTGAAGTGTTTTTAATAAATCACGGATAAAACTGCTCCTGTCTTGATAACCCATTAAATAGGCAACACTCGTGAATTGAGCTGTATCATTTGGAAGAAGATGTGTTTGTTCATCGAAAAGCATTTGAATACGATGTTCCACATTTCGAAGAAATGCATAACTTTTTATAAGGCTATTTCTCGTTTTCTCACTGATCCAACCAAGCGTGTGAAGTTCTGCTAACATTGCAACTGTCTGACGTCCACGTAATTGAGGAAAACGTCCACCAGCAATGAGCTGCTGTGTCTGAACAAAAAACTCAATCTCACGAATACCACCACGACCTAACTTTATATTATGCCCATAAGCTGCAATTTGACCGTAATTTTTATGCGCATGAATTTGACGTTTGATCGAATGAATATCAGCAATAGCAGCATAATCTAAATATTTCCGCCACACATAGGGAAAAAGCTCTTTGAGAAAGTTAAAACCTGCCCTCTTATCACCAGCAACTGGACGTGCTTTAATCATGGCTGCTCGTTCCCAATTTTGCCCACGCCCTTCGTAATAACGCAATGCAGTCCTTACTGGTAAGGCCAAAGGGGTTGAACCTGGATCTGGACGAAGACGAAAATCAAGACGAAAAACATATCCTTCCGCAGTGCGTTCTTGAATGATACGGATTAATCGGCGTACCATTTTAGAAAATACGTCAACACTTTCAGAAAGATTACCAATATGAGGTGATGTTTCATCAATGAAAACAATAAGATCAATATCAGAAGAATAATTAAGTTCCCCTGCTCCTAACTTTCCCATCCCTAAAATAATTAAACCACAGTCTTTTTCTGGATTCTCACGGCTTAATAAATTGATCTTACCATGATCATGCGCTTCTCTTAATAGAAAACGTAGTGCTACACTTAATGCTGCTTCGCCCAAACGTGTCAACCAAGCACATGAAACTTCGTAAGTAAAAACACCACCCAAATCAGCTAAAGCAATAAGAACATGCGCTTCTCGTTTTTTGCGCCTTAAAGCAGCCATCAATGAAGTTTCATTTATAGCTTCATCCTCATCAATAGCTGTAATATCATCTATAATTTCGCTCAGCTTTGTTTCTATATCAACATTTAATAAAGCACTAAGATATGATGGGTTGGCAATTAAAACCTCACGCAAAAAAGGAGATAAGGTCATAACCGAACTGATAAAATCAATCTGCGTTCCACTCTCTGAAATGATGGAAACAAGCGATTCTAAACCTTCTTTCCTTGCTTGTTCTTCCATGTCTTTTAACCATTGGGAACCACTTTTATCGAGAGGACATAAAGGGAGAAGCTGTGTTTTTAAAAAAGCTTGTTTCGTCTCTGCTCCCTTGAAAAGCATTTTGCTTTCCTTTCTATTGCTTTATACTTTTAAAATAGTTGTTACGTATGAAAAGTGAAGAAAAATATCTTTAAGGAAATAACAAAATAGCCCTAAGCCCTGGATTTGCATTTTCAAGTAACAATTCACCCCCGTGAAGCTTCATAACCGCTTTTGCTATACTTAAACCAATCCCAAACCCAGGTTGTGTGCGGCTTTCTTCAAGACGAACAAATCGTTCTGTCACTTTTTCACGTTTATCCTCTGCTATTCCTGGTCCATTATCGCTCACAACAACTAATAAATGTTCATCACGATATTCCATTGATAAGCAAACCTTCGCTTGCCTTCCACCTTTAGGCGCATATTTAATTGCATTATCTATAAGATTAAAAATTGATTGCGCAACAAGCTCACGATTCAATTTTAGCTCTTTATCAAATATATCTCCCAACTGAAGTAAAACACCTGACTCTTCAGCAAAAGGTTCGTAAAGCTCAACAGCATCCTCAAGGATCAGTTTCATATTAATCATTTCAAGATGTTCAATTGCACTGCTGGCCTCAATACGTGAAATCATTAAAATCGCATTGAACGTACAAATAAGTTGATCTGATTCTGCAATAACCCTATCAAGGACCTGACGATATTCAAGCTTTGTCTTATTTCCTGAAAGCGCTTCTTCAGCGCGATTTCTAAGACGCGTTAACGGCGTTTTCAGATCATGAGCAATATTATCTGATACTTGACGTAAACCAATATTTAACTCTTCAATGCGGTCTAACATAACATTAAGATTGGTTGACAATCGATCAAACTCATCCCCTACTCCAGAAACAGGTAAACGCCCACTGAAATCACCATCCATCAAGCGCTGTGATGCAGCCGTTACATGATCAATCCTTTGTAAAGCTCTCCTGCCAACAAAAAACCATATGAGTAAAGCGCCTCCAACCATTGCAGCAAGTGCAATGATCACAGCTTTGCGAATAACAACAGCAAAACGTTCTGGCTCATCCAAATCACGTCCTATAAGAATCTTCATAGCATTAGGTAAATCAACAATAACTGCCAAAGCGCGATGTTCACTTGTTTTGCCATGTTCTCCAAAACGGGAATACAAAAAAGAGGTAGAAATAAAACCACTCTGATTCAAAAGACCTAATTCAATACGTGCTACATTTCCAGCTAAAATACGCCCCATAGAATCTGTAACAAGATAAAGAAATGCTCCTGGTTGTCTTGAACGATAATCAATAGTGCGCATTAATAAGGATAATCCCCCATAATTATAAGCATTTTCAATATACTTTAATTCTTCATGTAAAGCCTGTTCAGTTTGCTCTGTTAACAATGAAGCAGAAAATGCCGTCATATAAATAGAAAGTCCTGTTGCCACCAATCCAAACAATAAAATGTAAAGTGCTGAAAGCCTTAGCGCCGTCGTGCGCATTATATTAATCAAACGATTCATGCTTTGTTATCTGGTACTTTCAGCATATATCCAGCTCCACGCACTGTATGGAGAAGGGGAACATCAAAATCTTTTTCAATTTTGGCTCTCAAACGAGAGATATGGACATCAATGACATTCGTTTGTGGATCAAAATGGTAATTCCAAACGTTTTCCAAAAGCATAGTGCGTGTAACAACCTGCCCCGCATAACGCATCAAATATTCAAGTAAACGAAACTCTCGTGGTTGCAATAGAATGTTTCTATCACCTCGTTTTACCGTATGTGCTAACCGATCAAGCTCAAGATTACCTACACAGTAAACAGTTTCTGCTTCTTTAGGATTTTTCCGCCGTTGTAAAACTTCAACACGCGCAAGAAGTTCAGAAAAAGCATAAGGCTTTGTCAAATAATCATCTCCCCCTGCACGCAGCCCCGTTACACGATCATTAACTTGCCCTAAAGCAGACAGAATAAGAACCGGTGTTTCATTGCCTTTAGCGCGCAATTCAGCAATAATAGAAAGACCATCACGATGCAAAAGCATTCGGTCAACAACCATAACGTCATAATTTTCCGTGGTTGCTAAAGCGTATCCCGTATCTCCATCATAAGCAACATCAACAGAATGCCCTACTTCCAAAAATGCTTTTTCGAGATAATGCCCCGTCTCATGATCATCTTCAATAACGAGTATCTTCATAAAACGTATCTCCATTATTTTATTATGTTGTAGGACAAATGTTTAATAAACATTTGTCCTACAACTAAAGCCTTATTTTTTGAAAATTGGAAGAGCAACAAAACGATTTTGATCATTTGTTCGCACTTGTAAGAGTATAGCCTTTCGTCCTAACTGCTGAGCATTTTTGATTGTGTTAATAATATCAGAGACTCGTTTAACTGGTTTATTATTTACTGTCACAATGATATCACCAGGGCGTATCCCTTTATCTGCAGCATCTGAATCGGTATCGACATCCGTTACGACAACCCCTACACCATCATCAGAAGGCATAACAATCAAACCATAATCTTCCAATGTTTCATCTAAATCACTCTGTCCATTTGAATATTTTGAAGTCTCTTTCTTACTTTCATCTTCAGACATTGAAGCGAGTTTAACCTTTATACTCTCCTCCTTACCTGATCTCCAAATCCCTATGGTTACCATTTCTCCTGGTTTAATATTTGCAATACGTTTCGCCAGCTCACGCGCATCAGCAACTTTTTCATTATTCACTGAAATAATTACATCACCCGCTTTAATACCAGCCTTTTCTGCCGGTCCTTTTAACGGATCAGTAACCAAAGCACCTTTGGCTTCTTTCAATCCTATTGAATCGGAAATCTCCTTTGTTACCGGCTGAATCTGAACACCTAACCAACCACGTTGAACTGAACCTTTTTCAATAAGTTGTTGTACAACCTGTTTTACAGTCGCTGCTGGAATAGCAAAAGCAATCCCAACATTTCCTCCAGAAGGAGAAAAAATTGCTGTATTAACCCCAACAACCTTTCCATTAAGATCAAACGTTGGACCACCAGAGTTCCCTCTATTAACAGCAGCATCAATCTGAATAAAATCATCGTACACACCAGTGCCAATATCACGTCCACGTGCAGAAACAATACCTGCTGTCACAGTTCCACCAAGACCAAATGGATTCCCAATGGCAACAACCCAATCTCCAACACGAAGCTTTGAATCATCACCAAAATCAACATAAGAAAATTTTCTTTTATCATTCACTTTTAATACGGCAAGGTCGGTTTTTGGGTCTTTCCCAATGAGCTTTGCGTTCAATTCTGTACCATCATCAAGAACAACAGTATAACTTGTTCCATCAGAAATCACATGATCATTGGTCACAATGTAACCATCAGATGAAATAAAAAAACCCGATCCAAAAGCAACAGGACGGAGTCTCTGCGATTGGTGCGGAAATTTATTTTTAGGTTTATCAAAATCATAAAACTCTTTAAAAAATCTTTTTAAAGGATGCTGATCTGGTAATTGATCAAGTCCTGGACCACTAAAAAAGTTGCTAAAGAACCTATCTTCTTTCTTTTTATTGCTCTTTACTTGTACTGCTACAACGGCTGGTTTCACTTGAGCAACAATATCGGCAAATCCCTGTTGTTGCATTAACGAAGTAAATACAGAACTTGCATGAGCCTTTGTCATCCACAAGCTTGATGTACATCCACTAAAAAACAGTGCACTTTCCAATATCGCAGAAAAACTCACTGCGACAAATGTTTTAAAGAAAGCCTTTTTAACCATTTATTCTATGCTCCTATTCAATCATACCTTTATTTCAATTCCGATCACTTATAAAATACCAGACCTTACCATTTTCTGTCTAAATTATTAAAGTTTTGTAAGGTTTCAGTATTCCCTAATATAATTACAATAAGATTGTCTGCTCATTGCAGATGATCTGATTTTTTCTTTTATGTAACATTTTTTTTAATGCAATGACATTTTTGACTGTTCTTTTTCATTCACATAACGCATGATTATTCCGTTTGAAGTGGAAAAATATGATACTTACGCCAATGATAATAATGATCAAAGGCGAGAACCATAAAAACCAAGTTATCTTATTCAATGGTGGTTTCAAGAGAATAAATTCACCATATCGCTCAACAAGAAAGTCAGTGACTTGCTGATTACTATAGCCCATTTTTAGCCTTTCCCGAATTAAAAGCCGTAAATCACGTGCTAAAGCAGCATCTGAATCATCAATTGATTGATTTTGACAAACCGGACAACGTAAATGCGATGAAATATGGCGTGCTCGCGCTTCAAGAATCTTATCCTTTAAAATCTCATCCGGCTCTACTGCTATTGCTAATCGAAAAGGAAATGTTGCAATTAAAAAAAATACAATCCAAAGAATTTTTTTCATCTCAATGTCTTTTCCAAAAATTTAAAGCAAGCACTACCCTATTGTACATGCCAATGCGAAACCAATACCCCAGAAGAGAAAGACATCCCCCCATAGCCATCATGAATGCCCCTAACCAAATACATATTACATAAGGCTTCCACCATACGTGCACAACGAGACCCCGATTATCGATATGTCCCGGTATAATATATAGCTGCGATAAGCCACGATTTTTAAGACCAACTTCTGTTGTTGATGTATTTTGGCTTGAATAAAATCGCTTTGAGGCTGTTACATGACCCACAATGTTTTTATTTTCATATATTTTAAAATAAAATTCCATTGTCGAATAATTCGAACCAACACCATCATGCACTGCATCAAAATGAAGCGTTTTATCCGCTATCGTCACCCTATCCCCTACGTTCATGATTAAAATACGTTCTTGCCCAAAACTTGCCACGCAAACAATACCAAATAATGTAACGCCTAATCCCATATGTGCTATTGCTGCACCAAAAGTAGACCATGGCAATCCAAGAAATCTCTTAACGCGTACTGAAAAAGCTCTCTTACCATATCCACTCTTTCCCCATAGATCCGCTAAACTGCCTAAAAAAACAAACGCTGAAAGCCCAATCCCTAAAACTGCAAAAATATCACGCACAGATGTCGCATAGAATATTATAAAACAGACGATACCAACCAATACAAAAACAAACCACAAGCGTTCAAAAACTGCAAGAAAATCACCGCGTTTCCATGCCATCATTGTCCCAAATGGAACAAACAACAACAGCAAAACCATTAGCGGTCCACAGGTAAGATTAAAAAAAGCAGCCCCTACAGAAATTTTTTGCCCTGTTAATATCTCAATAAAATAAGGATAAAGCGTACCAATCAATACTGTTGCTGTTATTGTTGTCAGTAACAAGTTATTTAAAACAATAAACCCTTCACGTGAAATTGGTTGAAAAAATCTTTCTGTTTTTAAAATAGGGGTACGCAAAGCAAAAAGAAGAAAAGCAGCTCCCGTAAAAAAAAATAAAAGAGCAAGAATTGCTTGCCCGCGTGCTGGATCAACAGCAAAACTATGAACAGAAACTAAAAGCCCAGAACGCACAAGAAAAGTTCCCATCAGAGAAAGGGAAAAAGTAAGCAGCGCTAAAAACAGAGTCCAACTTTTCAATATTTCTCGTTTTTCGAGAACAAGAGCAGAATGTAAAAGAGCCGTTCCTGAAAGCCACGGCATAAACGAAACATTTTCAACAGGATCCCAAAACCAATACCCCCCCCATCCTAGCTCATAATAAGCCCAATAAGAGCCAACCATAATACCCAATGTCAAAAAACACCAAGCAAGTAAAAGCCACGGACGAATCCCACGCGCCCAAATTCTATCAACATGTCCCATAATCAATGCCGCAACGGCAAAAGAAAAACAAAGTGAAAAACCGACATAACCTAAATAAAGTAGCGGTGGATGAATTGCTAATGCGATATCTTGTAAAAGAGGATTGAGACCATTTCCCTGCAATGCTGGTGGATTTACACGTAAAAATGGATTGGATACAAAAAGAATAAATAAAAGAAAAGCAGTTGTAATCCAACTTTGGCAAATTAAAACAAGCGTCTTAAAATCTTCTGGCAAATGTTGGCTAAAAAAAGCCATCAATGCGCTAAAAAAAGCAAGACTTAAAACCCATAACAACATAGAGCCTTCGTGGTTGCCCCAAACACCTGTAATTTTATAGAGCATCGGTTTTTCTGAATGAGAATTCTCAACAACGTTCAAAACAGAAAAATCAGATACGACATAAGCATAAATTATCACTAAAAAAGATAAAAGCAGTAATGTAAAAGTAATATATGTTAGAGGAACAACTGTTTGCATTAACAAACGCTCTCTCCACCAAAAACCTAAAGCAGGTAAAAATGCCCCTAATAAGCTTACTGAAAATGCTGCAGCTAAAAAAATATGACCCAGTTCGACAAGCACAATCGAATTATTTCTCCATAATGTAATGTTTTTTCAAACGATCAGCTGTTTCTTTAGGCATATAAGTTTCATCATGTTTTGCTAAAATACGCATCCCTATAAAAAAGCCCTGTTTATCGAAATGCCCTTCTACGATCACCCCCTGACCTTCACGAAAAAGATCCGGTAAGGCACCATTGAAAACTACTTTTTCATGTTTTTTGTTATCCGTTACAAAAAAAACAACGCCTCTCTCTCCAACATATTGAACAGTTCCCTTTTCAACAAAGCCACCCAAACGCAAAGGGCGCTCCGTTAAAATATCTTCTCTTGTAATTTCAGAGGGCATTCTAAAAAAACTGACCGCATGACGCATTGCATACACTATGAGACTTGCTGCAATTGTCATAACCAAACAACATAATAATATGATCAGTAAGCGCTTTTTTTTTCGCTGCTCTAAAATAACCTTCCATGAGGCAGAATTCTTTAAAGATTGACTGTTCATAGACACTCTGCGAAAAAATTTTAAATACGTTATAATTAAGTATCAATATTTTATTTTTTAAGAGCTTTGCACATCTTCTACATAGGTGCAAGATTTCTTTTCTTTGTATGCTCACTCGATAAATCACGTAACTGAATCATCATTTTTTTAACACGTGATTGTCCTGAAAAATTTTCAGGCATTGTATCAAGAAAGCTTTGTAAAAATTGTACTGCCTGCGCAGTTTTTCCTGCTTGATGCAATGCATCGGCCAACAATAAACGTGGATAAAAATCTGTTGGCGCTAAATCTGCTGCTTTTTGAAAAGCATTTTGCGCTTCTTGCGTTATCACTCCCCCTTCATAACCAACCAATGCTAAACCGTATCCTACAAGCCTTGGAGCTGTTTCTCCATTCAAACGAAGTGCATCTAAATAAGTATTCACTGCTTCTTGAAAAAGGCTTTCTTCGAGATACCCTACCGCTAACGCATCTGCTAGTTTGCCATCATGAGGTGCACGGAAAAAAAGCACTTGTAAACGAATAAGCTTTTCTTGCTTACTAAGAGTTTGAGGATCCTTATCCATTAATTCGCTAAAAAAATAACTTTTCACTTCTGGATTGCCTGTCAGCCCATAAATATTCCATGTCATAAGGAGAACAAATAAGATACTTAAAGCCTTAAGAATATTTCTTTTTTTATAATGCATATAAAGCTTGTTAAACTCAATCATACGCTTATGGCTTCTGTAACCATCCACGGTTTGAACTTTCCATTCTTTTTTTATCTCATCGTCAAAACGTAGTGAAAGAAAAAGAACACTTGCCAGAAAAATCAGAAAAAATGCTGCAAAAATTAATAAGAGCATATCGTTTTTTTCCAATACGAACAGAGAATAACTCGCTTACATTTTATCCTCTTCATGAGAAAAGTGATGTGAATTAATAAAAATTCATTTTTTCATGGAGAATATTATAAAATCTATTATATACATCAATTAAACAAAGAAACTAAAAACAATGTTTCCCTACTCTTTGATGTATTATCTGAAAATACTGCTTTACAAACTTTATAGACATTTCTTGCTTAAGGAGAAAATATGTTATTCTCCCATCTTAGGTAATAAAACTTTTGCATACAACCCACCCAAATCAGAACGTGATAAAAAGAGATTGCCACCATATTCACTGACCATATCTGAAACAATTGCTAACCCTAAGCCTGACCCTAGTTTACTTTCATTAAACCGCCGCCCTCTTTTTAATGCTTCATCAATTTTGTCTTCTGTTAAACCAGGACCATCATCTTCTACAAAGATACTAAAATATTCTGTTTCTTCAGCATTTTCTTCTAAACAACAAGAGATCAAAACCTTTGCGCGAGACCACTGAGTAGCATTTTCAATCAAATTCCCTATAATTTCTTCTAAATCTTCCTTCTCTCCAGAAAAAACAATATCATCAACATCCATAATAAATTGAATTTGTTTTTCAGGATTAAGCTTTTTCATAACCCGTACCAAGCGTTCAAGCACACTGCGAACAGACGTATGATAGACAACACTATCGCATTGTGCTGCAATCCGCGCACGCTGAAGATAATGATTGATTTGAGCTTGCATTATTTGCGTTTGCTCTCTCAACAAACTAGCCTTTTCTCCGCGCATCTTATCTGTCTCATTCATAATCACGGATAGAGGCGTCTTCAATGAATGCGCGAGATTACCAACCTGTGTGCGAAATCGCTCGATAATACGCTGATTATTATTAATGAGAGCATTCATCTCTTGTACAAGCGGCATCACTTCGCTTACTAAATCCGTATTCACATAATGAACTCTTCCTTCGCGAATATCATTCAATGCACGTCGAATAAGCTTCAACGGTTGAAAACTAAAGAAAATAATAGCAATATTAATAAGAACACTCCCGATACCGAAACTCCAAAGAAAAATTTGCAAAGTTCGCTTAAATTCCTTTACCTGGGCATGAGCTTCATCGATATTCCCAACAAGCCGAAAACGTGCAATATGATTTTTATTATCAAGAACAACATCACTCTCAATCACTTGTAGCTTTTGACCATTGTTCCCCGTTATCCGATAAGAGCGAAAGAATTTATTGTCAAAAGGTATATCAACATCACTTGGTGTAAATATCTCGCCTGTTCCCAATGAGGGAGATGTCAATCTTCCTTTTAAATTATGGGATATCGCAACAACTTCCCAATACCATCCTGTTGTTGGATCAGAATAACGAATATCATCAATCCCAGCCCCTCCTATCAAAGTACCTTCCGATGACACCGTCACTGTTGCAATAAGACTGTAGAGTTGAGCAGAAAGGATACGCTCTAGGCTTTGTTCAGTCGAACGCTTATAAAATAAAATACTTACTGCAGAAATCGATAAAAGAGAAATAACAACCCATAATGTTGATAAGATCATAACACGTAAACTGAGAGATCGAGTAATTACAAAAAAGAACCTCCTATACCAATTATTCTCTTCAAAAACATTCATTAATCACCTCGCGTTCTCACGCGATATCCCATTCCTCGAATAGTTTCAATCAAATTCACTCCAAGCTTTTTCCGTAACCGACCTACAAAGACTTCCACCGTATTCGAATCCTTATCAAAATCCTGATCATAAAGATGTTCAGTAAGCTCTGTTCTTGAAATGACCCTGTCACAATGATGCATGAGATACGAAAGCAGTCTGAATTCATAAGATGTTAGTTTAATCAATTGACCATCCACAAAAACACGAGACGTCTTTGTATCCAACAAAACATTTCCGCAACATAATGCACTTGTCGCATGTCCCGTAGTGCGACGAATTAATGCTCGCAAGCGCGCCATCACCTCCTCCAAATGAAATGGCTTCACAACATAATCGTCAGCTCCAGCATCAATACCGTGCACCTTATCAGACCAACGGTCTCGCGCCGTTAGCATTAAAACAGGCATGGAGAGCCCTTCTTGACGCCACTTTTCAACAACACTAATACCATCAATCTGCGGTAAACCTATATCAAGTATCACCGCGTCGTAAGACTCTGTGCTCCCTAAAAAATAAGCCTCTTCACCATCGAAAGCACTATCGGAAACATATCCTGCACGTCTTACAGCTTCTGCTAATTGATGGTGAAGATTCCGATCATCTTCAACGATTAAGATACGCATCACAACACCATCTGCCAAAAACTAATCAGCAGGAACAAAAAATTCAACACGACGTAACTTTTCACCATTACGGGCTGGTACAACAACCACAATTGCACACATGTTCTTTCCATCCTGAACAACCGGTTTTGAACGGACGAGAACCCCGCTCTCTTGTGCGGCAGCCTTCTTACCTACTTCAGCACACCCAGAAGCTAGAACAGAATCTGCTCCTAAAAAAGCTGCTATTATTACGAACAAGAATTTTTTTTTCATCATAAATATTTCAATAACCCATCTCTTCTCTTCCTTGATAAAGGGTAAAAGAAATAATGGTTTTTTTTAGTCGATTAAAAAATCACAAATGGAAATAATTTATCCTCTATCTTACAGAATAACATATTAACATTACTCCAAATTTTTAAAAAATCAAAAAAATATTTTTAATAATGAGAATAAAATTTATTCAATAAAATAATAAAATATTAATATACTATCTTACAAAAAATGAATAATTCTAAAACAAATTCTTTCTCTGTTAGAACTATAGAAAAAAAATACTTCTACTCCATATAATTATTGTAGATTTGTTTGGTTGTATTGCTTTGCCATAGGCTCTCTTTAAATGTTTGATTTTTTTAAAAAAAAGAAAGGGCAACACCGTAAGCCATTTCATAGTCCTGCTCTCATTGAATTAGACGCACGATTAGACACAGCGCTTTATCACATTCGTTCTGCTAACAGTTTTTTCTGGAAAAAGGCAAAAATCGTCTCACAAAATTTTCATCTTCAAGGATGGAAACGTTTTATCGTTGAAGTTCTCGATGAAATACTGACATTAGGGTTGATGGGATTTACTCTTTTCACTATTTTGGGCATTTCTGTTTTTGAACTGACCAAAACAGATTGGTCTTCTCCTAAAAACTTTTCCATTCTTTTTCTAGATCGCTATGGAAATTCCATTGGGCACCGTGGTGCACTGCCGGCAATCTCTGTCCCCGTTGAAGAAATGCCTGACACTGTCATTAAAGCGGTTCTCGCTACAGAAGACCGTCGTTTTTTTGATCATTGGGGCATTGATTTTCAAGGACTTACACGGGCAATTTCACAAAATATGCAAGCTAAAGGTGTGGTGCAAGGTGGTTCAACTCTCACACAACAATTGGCTAAAAATTTATTTTTAACAAACGAAAGAACCATAACACGTAAAATCAAAGAAGCTTATCTTGCTCTTTGGCTAGAAGCAAATTTTAGCAAAAAGCAGATTTTACAACTTTACCTTGACCGAGCCTATATGGGAGGAAACAATTTTGGTATTGCCGCAGCGGCAAAATTTTATTTTGGAAAAAACATACGTCATGTCTCTTTAAGTGAATCTGCTATGTTAGCAGGACTCTTTAAAGCTCCAACAAAATATGCTCCTCATAGTCATCTCTTTGCAGCTCAAACACGTGCCAATATCGTCCTTTCTAATCTTGTTAATAGTGGCTTTATGACGAAGAGCCAAATTATCAATGCGCATCGCCACCCTGCTAAGGCACTTCCCCAAAGAGAAAATAATCAGCCAGATTATTTTCTTGATTGGGCATTCGAGGAAGTCAAAAAAATGCGTAATCAACTTCCAAGCCATAGTTTAATTATTCAAACGACCCTTGATCCGAATATTCAAAAAGCAGCAGAAGAATCAATTGCATATCATTTACATCAGTATGGTCAACAATATCGCGTAACCCAAGCTGCCACCGTTATACTCGATAATAACGGTGCCGTATGCGCAATTGTTGGAGGACAAGATTATAAAAAGAGTCAATTTAACAGAGCAACACAAGGCGGACGGCAAACTGGTTCTTCATTCAAACCTTATGTTTACGCAACCGCACTGGAACACGGACTGTCTCCCTCGACAATCGTTTTAGATGCTCCTATCAATTGGGGAGGTTGGACACCAAAAAATAATTCTGGCCGTTATTTGGGGAAAATTGATTTAGCAACAGCTTTAGCTTTTTCTATTAATACAGTCCCTGTGTATCTCACCTATCAATATCTTCACCGCGATACCCAACCTATCATAGATCTCATCAAGAATATGGGGATTAACGCGCATATTTTATCACACAAAACGATGGTTCTGGGCACTTCCAACATGACCCCCATGGATCAAGCGACTGGCTTTAATGTCTTTGCGAATGGCGGGATAGCTGGTAATCGTCATGGGTTTACGCAAATCAAAACAATTGATGGTCGTGTCGTGTGGGATTTCGAACATAACGGAAAAAAACTACACCGAGTTCTGAGTGAACAATCAACAGCTTATATGAACCAAATGATGGTGGGTGTCACGACACGAGGATCTGGTAAGCGTGCTGCTCTACCCATGACTCTCGTCGCTGGGAAAACTGGAACATCACAATCTTATCGTGATGCTTGGTTTGTTGGCTTTACAGGCAATTATACAGGAGCGGTATGGATGGGAAATGATAACTTTTCACCGATGAATCGTGCTTTTGGGGGGGGCGTTCCTGCCATGATATGGCATAGCATCATGCTTGCTGCACATCAAAATATCATGCTCAAACAGCTCTATGGTGTTAAAGATTCTCTTCTTCCTTATCAGCCCCCAGTACTTTCCGCTCATGCAGATTCTGAAGTTCCTCCTCCAATACCCTCTACGCTTTCTCCTGAAACATTAAATATCGTGCGATTGATTAACAAAGATCTGAAAAAACCATCTGCAATTTCTTTGAAAATGAAAACAACTGGAGATTCAACATTTTGAATTCAAGATATTCACTGATGTTTTTTAATATCACCATTTTCTTTTTTATCTTCGCTTTTTCCATTTTATGTGGAACACTGAGTGTCAATTATGTACTCAATTCCTTTCATCATTTTGGACACTTTAGAATTGGAAAATGGAGTGCTTATCCACAGGTGGGAACCGCTAATATGGATCCTTATACCCGCGCCCGCACCGCTAAACAAGGCATTGTTTCACTCGGACGAACTGAAGGTATTCAATTCCAGATTTGGCAAGATAATCAAGGGCGTCCACTCCACCCCCACTGTCATTATTTACTCAAAGGCACCATCCCTCAAACCCGTCTTTTTACCCTTTATACAGCTGACAAATCCCTAAAACCCTATACTTCATCCAAAGAAATACCTTTTGAACTCCACACGAACGCTATTATTTATGAGCATAATGGCTCATTGCGCATTAATATTTCACCCACACCGCAAACCGGCAATTGGCTTGCAACAGTTAGTCAAAAAGAATTCGGGCTTATTCTTACCTTATACGATACCTCAATCATCTCTGCAACGGCATTACAAAAGCTTACAATGCCATCAATAGAACAAATCCCATCAGGACAAATAAATTGTGACTAGATTTATTTATATCGCACTTCTTGCAATCATTGGCGCTATTATTGTTCATATTTGCGTTCTCTTTCTGATCCCCTATTGGGCACAAGATAATATATGGACAACACTTAAAAAATCCGGAGCCCCTTATCAATTTGTCGATTTTACGCTCGATAACCCTATTCAGCAATCTGCTGATCCACTCTTTCTTCTTAAAGTCTGTAGATTTAACCTTGAAAATGGACCTGTTCATTTAAAGGCTTTGAAAACACGACAATTTTGGTCACTAGCAGCCTACACACACGACGGAATTATTTTCTATAGCCTTAATGACCGAACAGCCCCTGATAATACACTCGATCTTATCATTGGAAAACCAATACAAATCATAGAACTCAAAAAATCAAAACCTAAAAAAAATACCAATTCAGTTTTGGTTGCTAAAAATTTGAATGAAGGGTTTGTTATTTTACGTACTTTTGTCCCTTCTTCCCTTGCGAAAAAAGAAAGTGAAGCTTTTCTTTCATCTGCGACCTGCCGTATATTTTATGAATAAAAACGGACTAAGCTCTCATTTGTACAATACCTTACTTTCTATACAAAATACATGAAGCCTATCAAAATGGTTATCTTTTTTCTCTATTAATCAAATATTCGAATTCAAATTTATCTGATTATAAATCCCTCAATTTTTTATTGAGATATAATGAAATCTCTATTGCACATCATCATATCCTATTTGATACGCATTATCTGACAGAAAAAACTCCCCGCAATCAGAAGAGAAAAATCAAGAGTAAAGCTCTAAAAAAATATGCTGCTAACAATTGTAAAACTTGTTATTTGAGTTTATTTCTTTTTATTTACAAACATTCCCATAAAATTCGCATCAATGACATGATAAACTATAGAAGAAATACTGTTTACCTTCAATAAAGTGCGAAAATAATCGCTGGAAACTTATAAGACATTACGCATCCTTGACCTCAAAAATAAGTGCTTTATTTTTCTCTTATAAGCAGAAGCTTTTTGTACGATAGGCACTCTGAAAAAACTTGGCTTATAGTTTACAATTGAGGGGAAAAAACTTCATGAAGAAGAGATATGTTCGGTTCGTTTCAAGAGCAGCAGTATGGTCCCCTCGATTTGGCGGATTGTCGTTCTTTATTTTATTATTTTCAGTCATTTTACAACGTTTTTCGGTCATTAACGTAACCGATTTCATAATTTTGATAGGTATCTCTACTGGCTGTGTAATTATTTCTCTTTTTCTGGCTATTAAAGCACTTCATAGTTTGTGGGTCTATGGTGCTCTAGGCGGAATGAAAGCTTTAAAAGGGATCATTTATTCGTTGATAACGGCTACACCACTGATGCTCTTTTTGGGACTTTGGTTTACCTTACCGGCTCTTTACGACGTTTCTACCGATACACAAAAACCGCCGGCTTTTTTTCGCACAATACGTCCTAGCGATGCTTTACCGCTCAAAAGTGTTTTGACTGAACAAGAAACATTACAGATGTCACAATGGCCAGAAATATCGGGGCGCCGTTATGATGGCTCACCTGATCGTATTCGCGAATCTGTTCTCAATGTTTTAGCAGCCTATGATTGGCCTGTTGTGGCTCAACGAGAGTTTAAAGGTGAAGAAAATGCGCTTTATATTGAAACGAGAGCTAAAACTTTTTACCTTGGTTTTATTTCGGATATCGTGATACGCTTAACTGATGAAGGGGATACAACTTTTGTTGATATGCGTTCTGCTTCTCGTTATTTGCCAAGAGATTTGGGGACAAATGCTGCTTTTATTATCGATTTTATGGATGCCCTTGATACAGAAATCGCCTCACTTCCTCTCTCACAAGACGATGAATAACAATCTAAGAGAAATAAGGCATTTTATTTCATAAAAGTTGCCTATTTTTCAATAAATCATGATACATAAGCAAACAATCACTTTTCAAAAACTATAAATTGATAATCCTTATACAAAAGATAATAATCTCAAAACAACCCATGCTTGAAATAATGAAAAAGATTAAAAAAATAGGAAATAAAAAACAGAAATATTGATAATAATATTAAAGTCTCTGTCTAACTGTAATCAGTAAATATTTTTTAAAGTTTAATATTATATAAAAATAATAACTTATTTTTTATAAATAACTCTACAAATAACACCTTATAATTATATTTTTAAAATAATATAACAACTTGATTTTATATTATTTTAAAATTCCCATATATTCAATTAATAAATTTGCAGCATAATATAATATAAAAAACCTAATTGTTGTTAATATTGTCCTTTTTATACTCCATTTCTTACCTTTAAATCTATTGTAAAAAAACATGCAAAGTCCAAATCCAATTGCTGTCATTAAGGAGCTAGTAAAAGTATGCATAACAAAAAATCCAGACTGAAATTTCATCTACTTTATGAATGATTTAAGAGAGAGAGCAATAGAGTATAATTCAAATAATAAACTTAACTTAATTAAATATAATTTTATATATAAACAATCTTTATAAAATTCCCATATATTTAACTAATAAAATTCCAAAATAATATAATATAAAAAACATAATTGTTGATAATATTTTCCTTTTTATACTCCAGTTCTTACCTTTAGATCTATTGTAAAAAAAATTGAAAATCCATATATAAACGTTACCAATAAGGCGCCAGTAAAATTATTCATAACAAAAAAATCCAAAATAAAATATCTATTGTCTTAAACAAAAATATCCCTGAAATCAGTTTAGCCATAGCTTTAAAGTATGTTTACGATATCACTGATCTCAGAAATATCTTTATCGTTATTTTCTAAATAAATTAGAAACAGTGTTCTTCCACTTTACGGATGGCATTGATTGTACTTATCTATCAAACCGATAGCAGCTCCTAATAATCCGCCTCCTACTACTCTAGGTAGACCAGCTACTGCACCCAGCCCCTCCTCCTAATAAAGGGGCTCCCACGAGACCGCCTGTGCCTACTGTTTGAGCATAAGAGCCTGCGCTACAACCATCTTATTCTGGAAAAAGCCAACTTTTGGGATGTGAGTTACTACTTTAATCATCTGATGATGCATGCTATTTAGCAAAAAAATCAAATATAATTTGTAAAATGTATAAATTATGATAAATAATAAAATGCTGATAATAACGTAATTCTATATTATTTTAAAATTCCCGTATATTCAATTAATAAATTTGCAGCATAATATAGTATAAAAAACCTAATTGTTGATAATATTTCCATTTTTATACTCCATTTCTTACCTTTAAATCTATTGTAAGAAAACATTAAAAATCCATATATAAACGTTGCCAATAAGGAGCCAGTAAAAGTATGCATAACAAAAAATCCAGACTGAAATTTCATCTACTTTATGAATGATTTAAGAGAGAGCAATAAATTATAATTCAAATAATTATAATTTTATATATAAGCAATCTTTATAAAATTCCCATATATTTAACTAATAAATTTCCAGCATAATATAATATAAAAAACATAATTGTTGATAATATTGTCCTTTTTATACTCCAGTTCTTACCTTTAAATCTATTGTAAAAAAACATGCAAAATCCAAATCCAATTGCTGTTACTAAGGAGCCAGTAAAAGTATTCATAACAAAAAATCCAAAATAAAATATCTATTATCACACACAAAAATATCCCTGAAATCAGTTTAGCCGTAGCTTTAAAGTATGTTTACAATATCACTGATCTCAGAAATATCTTACTAGCTATTTTCTAAATAAATTAGAAACAGTGTCCCTCCACTTTACGGATGACATTGATTGTACTTATCTATAAAACCACTAATAGCTCCTCCTAATCCGCCTGCTACTGCTGTTTCCGGACCACCTAATAAACCAATTAATGCTCCTGCGCCTCCCTTTATGGCCGCTGTTTCGACATAATCGCTTACTTCACAACTTGGATTCGGATGGCATTCATTGTACTTATCTATAAAACCGTCAGCCGCTCCTCCTAATCCGCCTATTGCTGCTCCTTCCGGACCAAATAATGCACCAGATGCTAGTCCTATGCCTCCGTGTATGGCAGCTGCTTCAACATAATCGCTTGTTTCACAACTTGGTGCCGTATAGCATGCATTGTATTTATCTACCACAGCGTCACCAGCTCCTGCTAGTCCACCTCCTATTGCTCCATTGACAAAGCCAGAACCGACACCTCCCGGTCCAGAAAAAAAACCTCCAACTGCACCAGCAATACCTCCTATTACGTCTCCTATGATGCCGCCTGCACCTGCTGCTTGGGCATGAGCGCCTGCGCTACAATCATCTTCTTCTGGAAAAAGCCAACTTTTTGGATGTGAGTTACTACTTGAATCATTTGATGAGCTTGAACTACCCATTTAAATCCTCCTTTTATTATTAAAAATAACTGTATCACAACGATACAGTTGAAAATTCATTATTGTTCATTTTAGAAAATTTCAAATATAATTTGTATAAATAACAATAAAAATACTGTATAAACAATAAATACATTATGTTTATATTATATTCACACAAAATGTATATTTTGTATAAATATAATACTATTTACAATACTGTTTAAATATGCGACATCAATCGCTCTTTCTCTTAAATAAAATCATAAATTCAAATGAGTCATTCACAAGAAAAACCTGTATCATTCTCTTGGTTTACAAGAACAACAAAGAAATATATCTATTATGTCATCGAACTCAGTTGCGTTGCTGTTGTTTTGCGTTTGCTGGGCTTGGTGAATCCTTTTATTTTTCAAGCGATTATCGACCGTATTCTCTCCTTTTCAGCGTATTGAAAGTCTCTATGCTATCGTTGTCTTGATGGTTGCTATCATGCTGTTTAGCACAGCTCTTAGCACTCTATCAGGCTACTTAGGTGCTTATTTAGCCAATCGGCTTACGCTAGAATTTGGACGGCGCATTTACACCCATCTTTTAAGTCTCTCCTTGCCCACTTTACGCCGTTGGCAAGTAGGAGAACTATTCACGCGAATCGGAGAGGTTGATACAATTCGCGGGTTTCTAACAGGAACCATTACAACAACTGTCCTGAATGTTCTTTTTGCCATCATTTATCTCGCAGCACTTTTTTCTATCAGCCCGCAACTTACTTTTATCGTTCTTATTGTTTTACCATTACAAATGGGTTCTTTAGCATTGGTTGGTCCCTTTTTACGTCGCCAACTACGCCGTGCTTTCACCCTGCAAGCAGCCCATCAATCACGCCTCATTGAAAGTTTTACTAATCTTGAAGCCATCAAAGCGCATGTAAAGGAGCCAATCCATACCATACGCATGCAAGAAACTTTAGCTCGTAGTCTTGATCAAAGCCTCACAACCAGCAAATTACATCTCCTGAATGGAGCTATGGGGCACATTTTTGGTGATCTTTTCACTATTTTTATTATCTTTTTTGGTGCTCAGGCAGTTCTTCAAAATCAAATCACATTAGGGCAACTTATTGCTTTTCATCTCCTCGCCGGTAATGTTTCCGGTCCTATCTTAAGTCTTGCGTCTCTATGGGAAGAATGGCAACATTTAAAAATCTCTCGCCTGCGTTTGGGCGATATTCTTAACTCCCCATCAGAATGGGAAGAGGAAAAGCCTCCCTTTCAGCTTATCACAACGCCTTATCTTGAAGCTAAAGATACCTGTTTTTCTTATGGAGAAAAGCCAATTATCAACCATCTTGATATCTGTTTACAACCTGGAAAACCCATTATGCTGCTCGGTCCTTCAGGGTGTGGAAAATCAACTTTAGCAAAGCTCCTTTGCGGACTCTATCCCCCGACAAGCGGGCAGATATTGATTAATGACCAACCTTTACAGAATTTTGATGTCCGTAGCGTGCGTGAAACAATCGCGTACTTTCCTCAAAATCCTTGCCTTTTTTCCGGAACCATTCTTGAGAATATGCTTCTTGCTAAACCAGATGCCACTAAAGATGAAATTGACGCTGCACTATATGTTAGTGCTTGCCATGATTTGATTGCTCAGTTGCCTCTAGGACTCCATACTCAAGTAGGAGAGCAAGGTGGTTTTTTATCGGGTGGTCAGCGCCAACGCTTGGCTTTGGCTTGTTTCTTTCTGATAAACCCAAGCCTGCTTATTTTAGATGAACCTACTTCCGCATTGGATGACACTGTCAGTGCACAAATTGTTGAGCATTTATATAAACTTTCACAAGATCGTATTGTTCTTGTTATTACCCACAAAAGTGACCTCTTTCCTCAGCATGCAAACGTCTTAAACTTTACTGATTTGGAGGCAAAAAATGGCAGATAAAGCTCCCTATTTGCGCCCTTTGTCACCAACGCTTCATATGGTTGTTGCTGTTTTGGTCACCTTATTTCTCTTTATTGTGATCGGCAGCTTTATCGCAAAAACAGAGATTGTTGCACGGGGGCAAGGAAGTGTTATTCCCACCGCTTACGTTCAGCTGGTCCAAGCGCAAAATACAGGACGCATTGAGAAAATCCTTGTAAAAGAAGGGCAATTTGTTCATCAAGGGGATCTCCTTATTCAATTAGATCCCCGTGAAGCCCTCAATGAGTGCGCACGTGTTCAAGCAGATATCGCGCAACAAACCCTTCAAGCACAAATCGCAACAGCTATTTTAACAGCTTTGCATGAAAGTGATCCTTTGGATAAAGATTTTGTGACCAAAGGACTTGCCTATCTGCCAGTTCCTCCTTCTGGCAACACGACTGCAAGAATAGAAGGGGAAAAACTCATTAGCGCTGCCCTTCAATCTCTCCAAGATAAATTAAGAGCGCTAAAAGCACAAGCGGACCGCGTCGAGCGCAGCGGTGCAACACAACATGCGCAATTAGATAGGTTGGAAGATGATCGTCAATTAAGCCAAGGAAAATTAAAGGCTGCAAAAAGCCTAATGGAAACAAAAGTCATCAGCCAAGCGGTTTATTTAGAGCGTTTACATGATTTTAAAAATGTCGAGCATGAAATTTTAACCAATCAAAGACGTTTGGAAGAAAATGCCGCCGAAATAAACACCCTCCGCCAACAACGGAAAAGTCTCATTTCCGATGAAATCGCCCGCTATCGGCAACTTTCGCGTGAAACAGAACTGAATCTTCAAGGATTAAAAGCAAAGCTTGATAGCACTCAATACCATCTTGACCACTTATCACTCTATGCGCCTGTTGATGGACGTATCGATGATTTAAGTATCCATACTTTGGGCGGCTTTGTAGAGGCTGGTAAAACTCTCATGCGCATTGTCCCTGGTGCGGGTGGTCTCATTATTGAAGCATTTTTTGATAATCGAGATATTGGTTTTTTAGAAAAGGGCCAACGTGCTTACATCAAGTTTTCTGCCTTTCCTCCTGAACGTTTCGGTGTTATCCACGGTACAGTCGTTAATGTAGGCGCTACAGCGCGCTATAATAAAGAAATTAATGGTGTCTACGCTGTTTTAATCAAAATTGACCAAGATCACATCACTTTGAATAACAAACAACTTAAATTTATCCCTGGCATGACTGTAACAACGGATGTCATTACCTCAAAACGACGTCTCATTTCTTATTTCTTTGAACCTATCACCAAAATTTTAGAACAATCTCTAAAGGAAAGATGATGTCTGTAAATGAAAATCCATCACCATCACTCATAGATCCTCTTACAGCGTTAGGAGCTATGGTTGTTTTAATGCTTACATCTCCCTTATACCGCCGCTGGCGAATCTGGGATATCGAACGAAATTTAGGACCAGCTTTACAGACTGGGCAATACAAACTCTATAAAAATGAACGTGGAGAATTTTGTGCCTTTATCACTTGGGCTTTTTTAGATGAGAAAAATCATCAATCTATGCTTGATAAGGGAGAATTTTTACCTGATGCCAATTGGCAGAATGGAAAATACGTATGGTTTATTGATTGTGTAGCACCCTATGGCCATACTGCTCATATTGTACGCGATATGCAACGAAATATATTTCCTGATCAGCGTTATTGTTATGCTGTACGACGTAATGAAGATGGTGGAATACGAAAAATTGCACGCTGGTGTTGCTATAGAGCGCAAAATCCAGCCAAATAGTTTTTCTAAAGCAAGTGCGCATAAATCATTTACCCCTCGTCTTATAGAAAAGAATCTTTTAAAAGAGCTCTTTAAGCGATAGCTATAGCAAGAGAACCTTACCATATTTAGAGCTAACCCGCTACAAATAGGTGTTTTTCAGCTTACCAGACTTTCTATGAATAGCAATAGATAGTTAAGGGGATTGATCCACTCTCAAGCCGAACTTTTATTAACATTTTACCGGAACTGGCTGGGGTACCTGGATTCGAACCAGGGAATGCCGGTACCAAAAACCGGTGCCTTACCGCTTGGCTATACCCCAAAAAAACACGCTTTATAGCGACTCCTGCACCTTATAGCGATTCCTGTGATTGGACGCAATATCTGAAAATCAAAGACTTTACTTTTTTATCATAAAATTTCTGAGTCTTGTATGGCATTGCCATCGATACAAATTCGTAGCAGAAACTGATATACAGTTGTGATTTTAACATAAGAAGGAACCATTTATCCATCAATTATTTTGCTCTTTGTATTGATTTTCTAGGAACAGAAAATGAAAATCTTTCAGTTTACTCATGTATCTAATAAATTAGCATATGATTTGCTTTTCTTGATATATTCAAATCTCATCTTGCTTAATTAAGATAAAATCTGTCACCACATTGGGGACCGGTAAAGTGTGTGATAGTACTGCTGTGCTCTTGCATTAAGCATAAAGATGGTAATGTCCACTAATTTTTACATTATATTATTCATGGGTAGCACCATAAAATAAAATCAAGCACATTGAAAAATATGTCCTAAAAAATAACACTTATTATTCTGTTGAAAACATTATGATACACCCATAAACTGGAAGAGTTTTGCAAAAATTAAAAACATTTTATATGGTATTTGAAAAAATAGAGATACAAAAACAAGGAATAATAGCTATTTCCATTTACTTTTTATTCAAAAGATAATGATATTTATTACCCACTCATAGATGTAAAAAATCTTCAGAAGCAATCTTTATGTAGACCAATATCCTTTTTGATTGATGAATATACATTTCCTAAAAGCTTCTTTTACAAAAAGAGAGACATTAAAACTATTTCATACAAACTAGGTATTCAACATTTGCTTTTAAATGCGGTAAATGGCAAATTAGGCTTATGAAATAAGCTTAACAATTAGAATCGAGGAGATTTTTAAATGGCTTTTGAATTGCCCCCGTTGCCTTATGATTACGATGCCCTTTCGCCTTATATGTCACGCGAAACGCTTGAATATCATCATGATAAGCATCACCTCGCTTATCTTACCAACACCAATAATTTTGTGAAAGAGTTAGGCTTAGAAAATGAAAGCCTTGAAGATATTGTTAAAAAAAGTTTTGGAAAAAATGTTGGTTTGTTTAATAATGCAGCGCAGTATTACAATCATAACCACTTTTGGCTTTGGATGAAAAAAAATGGTGGTGGCCAAAAACTTCCTGAAAAGTTAGCAAAAGCTATTGACGCTGATCTAGGTGGTTACGACAAATTCCGCGCTGATTTTATTGCTGCTGCTAGTGCCCAATTTGGTTCTGGATGGGCGTGGGTTGCTGTTAAAGATGGCAAGCTTGAAATTATGAAAACGCCTAATGGCGAAAATCCCTTAATTCACAATGCTCACCCTATTTTGGGTGTCGATGTGTGGGAACATTCCTATTACATTGATTATCGCAATACTCGACCGAAGTACCTCGAAGCCTTTGTAGACCATTTAATTAATTGGGACTATGTTTTGAAACTTTATGAAGAATGTGAATTTTAAACTGTCTCAATAATTTTTTAGTGTATGAAAGTCCCTATAATTCAATAAATTATCGGAGACTTTCATACAGAAGTATTATGGATTAGCAAAAATCTTTTCCTGCTATCTTTAGAATATATGCATAGATATAGGCAACTTCTTCTAGCTTTGAAAAACGTCCAGCTGCACCAGCGTGCCCTGAATCCATATTAATACGTAATAAAATTGCATTATCGTCTGTTTTTAGGTCTCGTAATTTTGCCACCCATTTTGCAGGCTCCCAGTAAGTTACACGAGGATCTGTTAATCCTGCCATCACAAGTATAGGGGGATAGTTTTGAGCTTTGACATTATCGTAAGGGGAATAGGAAGCAATAAGCTTATAATCTTCTTCTGATTCAAGAGGATTCCCCCATTCGGCCCATTCTGGAGGAGTGAGTGGCAATGAAGCATCTAACATTGTCGCTAAGACATCAACAAAAGGCACATTTGCTACGATCCCAGCAAAATCCTGTGGAGCTATATTGGCAATGGCTCCCATCAACATCCCCCCTGCTGAACCACCATGAGCAATCAGCCGGTCGTGAGAAGTAAATTTATTGTTTACAAGATAACGCCCACAAGCAATAAAATCTGTAAATGTATTGTGCTTAAAGAGATGCTTTCCTTTCTCATACCATTCTACTCCCTTTTCTTTTCCTCCGCGAATATGAGCAATGGCATAAATAAAACCTCTGTTCACTAGAGAAAGTACATTACTATTGAAACTGGCAGGAATAGAAATCCCATAAGCACCATAACCGTAAAGCAGACAAGGCGCACCACCATCAAGGGGAGTGTTTTTGTGGTAAAAAAGTGAAATAGGAATCTTCTCACCATCGTCTGCTATTGCTGTAATACGTCGTGTTACATATGCATCTTTATTATGCCCAGAGGGAATTATTTGCGTTTTTAAAAGCATTCGTTTACAATTTTTCATCTCATAATCAAACACTTGATCAGGTGTTGTCATAGACGAATAGGAAAAACGAATAGTTGGACTGTTATATTCTGCAACTCCTTGCAGACCTAAAGAATAAGCCTCTTCAGTAAAAGCGATGGAATTAACTTGTTTAGTGGTACGTTCCATTACTTTTATACGTGGAAGCCCCTCAAAACGTTCGATCCAGACAAGAAAATCTTGATAAGCATCATGGGATAATATTAGGCACCCAAGCTGATGTGGAACAAACTCAGACCAATTTTCTGATTGTGGAGATGTATATGGCGCTACCATAATTTTGAAATCTTTTGCATTATCTAAATTGGTTAGAATATAAAAGACATCACCACCCTCTGTAAGTAAATATTCAATACCTTTTTGTCGTTTCCGTACACATTGGGGAACAGTAAAAGGCGCCTCAGCAGGAATTAACCAGATCTCGGATGTTTCATGATCATGAATATTAATATAAATAACATCATTAAGCTTAGAACCGCTTACATCTAAGAAAAAACCTGGATTGTCTTCACGAAAAATAAGCTTATCTTGTGATTGATCTGTGTTTAATTGGTGATAATAGAGCTCTGAAGGTCGGTGGTTTTTATCCATCTTAGTATAGAAAAAACCTTCAGATCTAGCATCCCATACAATTTGACCAGATGTATCAGTAATTATGTCCGTACAGTCAGACAATGTCTCAAAATTACGAATTTTAGCTGTATAGAACTCTGATCCTTTGTCATCATAGGTCCATACCACATGTGTATGGTCAGGAGATTCTTGAACTGAACCAAATTTAAAATATTCTTTGCCTTCTGCCAAGACATCACCATTAAGGTACACGTTTTTTTCTCCGCCATTCCTTGGTGTCCGAAAATAATGTGGTTGTTGGCCTCCGGTAACATAAGAGAATCCGTAAGCAAAAGGGCCATGTTTTATAGGAACAGAACTATCATTCTCTTGGATCCTGTTTTTCATTTCGATAAAAAGCAAATCTCGTAATGGTTTTGTATCAGCCATTTGAGCTGATTGATAAGCATTTTCTTTTTCAAGATAATGTCGAATATTGGGATCAAGACAGTTAGGATCTTTAAAAACATCTTGCCAGTTAGACGCACGTAGCCAATGATAGGGATCATCACGAAAAATACCATGATATATTTCCTTATGAGTGATTCTAGATGCTTTGGGAGGAATTGCAAAAGTGCGAGTCATACACAATCCTATATTAAAATATGTTAATAGCTTCGTTTATATGCTAGAATCACAATGATTGATGCAAGTGTAAAAACCTATAAGTTCTATTCACTTGCAAAAATAGCACCATGATAATTTTTAAAACTAATACCTTTCTGTTCATTACATATCACAGCTATTGTTTTCTAGGGATATAACACCACTTTTATAATGAAAGTGACTGGTAAAACAATTAAACTATTAGAAAAAGAATTGATTTTTTTTGAAACAGTATAATCGCATAATTTTACAGAAAGGAATAAATATATCTAAAATATTATTATTACTGTATAAAAAATAAAAATGTCCTATCTCCTTTTAATGAATAGTTTTATATTATAAATAATACTATTATGTCATATTTATAATATATCATGTTTTTTATTATTAAATTTTATAAATATAAATAATAAAAACAAATTTAAAACTTATTAAACATAAAATTACTAAACTATAAGTATTCAAAACAAAATATAATAATTTATATATTATATTTTTATAATTAGTAATTTTATTTTTACGTTCTCAAAAAAAATAAATAAATTTTATCATATATTTTTTTATATTTGTGATGTATTATATATTATGTATGATATGTTATAGGGTAAAAATATATTTTAGCATGTAATAATTTCGTTTTTCTTATTGTATATTATGACAAAAAATAGGTATTTATTTGATTTTTTTGTGTTTTGGCAATTTTATAGAATAATTGAATTGACAAAAAAGATTTTTGTACAATATGAAACTCATGTGCATGAGATCTTTATATCATGAGTATATGCACTATATCTCGATTTTGAATTACTCAATTTTAAATTAAAGGAAACAAGAATGGAACATCGTGCAGTCTTAGAGACTGAAAGCAATTTAGTTATTACATTGGTTGCTGATATTGTTGCTGCCTACGTGAGTAATAATTCTATTCGACCGACTGAAGTGCCAAGTTTAATTGCTGATGTCCATGCTGCTTTTCGTAAAGCAGGGAATCTAGAGTTAACAGAAGTCGAAGTTGAAAAACAAAGGCCTGCCGTTAATCCGAAGCGTTCAGTATTTCCTGATTATCTCATTTGCCTTGAAGATGGAAAGAAGTTTAAATCTCTAAAGCGTCATCTCATGACACATTATGGAATGTTGCCAGAGGAATATCGTGAAAAATGGCAGTTAGATAGTTCTTACCCTATGGTGGCGCCTAATTATGCAAAAACACGATCGGCTTTGGCCAAAGAAATGGGGCTTGGACGCAAAAGCAAACGGAAAAAAACTAAATAATCTTATTTTGCGAAAAAATGGTTTCGTGCATAAAGTTGATTTTAGTATACATGTTTTGTGTGAAGCTTTTGTATATATAGCAATTTCTACCAAGGGGATTACATATAGCTTTCGTTACGAATCCGTTTAATCATTGATTTCAAACCATTTGATCGTTGTGGTGTAAGATTTTCATTTAAACCAAGTTTTTCAAAGAGCTCTTGAGCATCAGAATTGCGAATTTCAGAAGCTTTTTTGCCTGAATAAAAAGCAAGAAGTATGTAAATGAGTCCACGCACAATATGAGCATCGGAATCACCTTGAAACGTCAATATTGGATCTTTTGAGTTATTACGTGAAGATAGAAGCCACACTTGGCTAACACAACCAGGAACTTTGTGAGCATCGTTTCGAGCGCTTTCTGGAAAAGGTGGCAATTCATAGCCAAGCTCGATGACATAACGATAACGATCTTCCCAATTATCCAAAAGCGAAAAGTTCTCTATAATATTACCGATTGTTTCCGCCATTATTTTAGTCCTGTTTCGTTTGAATAATCATTCTTGAATACACTTATAAAAAATAAATATTTATTCTTCCTAACATAAATAACACGAAGAACGTTAAAAATCCTTATTTCAAGATAACATTGCATGGTTTTGTAAGAACTCTTGTATTTCGATTTTGTAAGAAACATTAGGGGAAGTCTCTGATATTATTTTTGTTTCCTAATATGTTCCCTAAATATTCATAAGCAGCTCTTGCACCGTAATATGCGCGCTCACCAAGTGAACTTAAAAAGGATTTTCCTACTTTGCAGGTTTTTATATTACGGTCACAAAATGCGCCTAAGTCATTTAAGGCTTCCTTAAAAGCAACAATCACATCGCTCGTTGTTGTCTCATTATTTTGGGGGCTAGAAGAATGGTTACTGCTTGGATCTGCTACAAAAAATGAAATAATGACAAAAATAAAAAATAAAAAAAATGATAATTTGATTAAAAAACGTATCATGGACAATCAATGTACCGCAGTGGTAAATACAATAAAAGGAGCATTTTATACACTGTTGCTTTATAAACAATTTATAAAATGTGTTTTTTATAAAATTGAGTATTCATGTATTGGATCTATATCATTGGCTTTTTTATAAATATGGCACAATTCCGCTGTATAAAATGGGATACATTGTCTATTCAGTAAAAAAATAACATCAAAATTATACACTTACAAGCTGGTCATGTTAATGAACATACTATGATAAAAAATGAGAGAGATAATCGTGTTGTGTACATAATTATTTTAAATAATAGTCCACCATCTTAGCTTAGTTGAAAAGGCTAAAAAAAGTAAACTCTGTTATTCTGACTCTAGTGTCGATAAAATATTTATATTATCTATAAAATTTTTACTGAAATGTTATGAAAATGGTCAACCTGTCGATAAAAACATCAAAAAACAATTGCATCTCTTACGATTACATCTCAAGCCAGTTTTTTCTATAACATTGTAAACATCAATTTAATTAATACTTATGAAAATTATTTAATAGAAGGAATTTATACCAAAATATAATAATATTAAGAGATAATTATTATTACCAAACCGTTTATGGATAAGTAACCATCTATATGTAAATTATAAAGAATAGATAATGATTGTCATCTTTTTAGCGTTATAGGCAAATATTTTCAATTTTATTTTAAATAATAGGCAAACATATGCCCCAAAATGAAGAATAACGTGGTATTATTGTTTAGATAATTATATGTGATAATGTAGTTTGCAAACACCAAAATGATCTTGAATGCTAATCATTTGGTGCTCTCTTTATACACATTAAAGATTTGTATAAAATAAAATGAATAAACGTTGATAAGAACTCTTGTTGATTTATCAACTTATAAATTGATATAATGAAGCTGCTCATTCTAGGAGTTTGAAAGGAAAAATCAATAATGTCAATGCACTTCTCTCTGGCTGGAAGTAAAAACTGTTTCATATTCGTTTCCTAATTTATATTTGTTTCTTTGTAAAAAATAAACGCAACTGAAAATAAAAGTAATGGCAACAAAACGAAAGACCTACCGAAAAAAAACTGTAAAACACCGTAAATACTATAGTAGTATTGTTATAACACTTCTTCTTATAATTTTTCATTTTATTTTTTGGAGTGCAAAAACTATTTATTTCTATACACGAAAAAATACTTTATTTTTTGTTGGATCTTTTCTTTTTAGCATTAGTTTTTTATTTGTTTCATTTAATGCTTTATTTTCGCAAATGACAACGCATCAAAATATTTTAACTCAAATGAAATTTTCCTCTGTTCAAAGTATAGGTAAGAGCTCTACTTTATCGGAAAAAGAAGAAAAATCACAAGAACTCTCCCGTGTAACTTCTGTACATTCTCAAAGTCATAAGTACACAAATTCACCTTTACCCTCTCAATCAGCAAGCATGCTGGAAAAGCAAAAAGAACTAGCAAAATTAGGACTTTATGATGGACCATTAGATGGACTGGAAGGACCTAAAACACGCCGAGCCATCACTTTGTGGAAACAGCAAACTGCTCAGAGAATGCAAAAGAATGTTCTATCTAATCCCGCAGCAGATGAAATCGCGATATTAATTAAGCAAAGCGAAATAGAAACAAACAATACAAAAAATATGACACACTTAAAAGAAGCTATTTCAGAGCCTTCTGTTGAAGATATTATACAAGTGCAAAAAGCTTTACATATTTTTGGGAATGAGGAGGTTATTGTCACAGGAATAGAAGATCAAAAGACGATAGAAGCCTTAAAACAGTTTCAAAAAATATTTGATCTTCCTGTAACAGGTAAAATTAATCACACAATTTTAATGAAAATGCGTGAAATTGGTTTATTAAATTGAAGCTAATCATAATAATCTCTTAATTTATAATGATAATTCATCTTTCGTTTGTTTAATGCTCCCCTCAAACATTCCTTCATCTCAAGCCCTCTTATTTTCAATCAATCAGAATGGTTTTCTTACACATTACATATTGAGCCGTATAATTTGCTTCAAAAAAACCACAACCGATTGCAGAAAAAAGAATATTGCAAAATAGCAAACGCGCTTGTTCTAGCATTTTTATTGCCTCTGATGATAAAAGGACACGAAATTTTTGTAGTATCACGTAAACCTTTCATATTATCGAACCACGAATTGTCCATATATTATCGTCAATTTGATCTTTATAAATATGATGCAAAGAATTTGTGCAAACACCTGTAAGGATAAGTAGACGTAAAGCTAATTGTGTTATGGTTGTTGTTTTGCAAAGTGTCTGATAAAAAACCGGCCTTCTCTCTAATCTATTGCTGGAAAGTTATGTGTTTTATGACATTGTCTTCTTAAGAGAGCGTGTGCGTTTAGTATTGTCTATAAATCAACATCCAAACTTACCGCAGCAGTATGTTTGAAAAAAATGTTAAGACAGTTTAGTACTTCTCTCAGCTGTTATAGCTTTTATATGCCAAATGGAGGCAAGAATATTGCGCATCTCTGTTTGTATAATCTCTTAAAACAGGAAAACAGCCTAATTTGGGAAGAATATGAAATTTTAAGGTAAACACCATTTTTCATCTTTGCCATTTCCTTTTAATTCAGCTTTACGCCTTTCAAAGACATCTAAAGCAATATCTTTAAAATAACGGAAATTACCTATTGCCTCATGCTCTTACTTTATCACATGTCTTTTTGGTCTCACTCCCCCTCACCTAAAACAAAATGTCCCAAACGGAATATACTTGGATTGCCATTCACGGGCTTTCTTAAAAAACATCTCTAAAGCACCCAAAACCACTTTGCAACAACGCCCGTGAATAATAATAGCAGGCCCCCTCCCACAACAACTGCGCGACAGCGTACATCATCTTTACGCTTGTGAAGAAGCAAGCCGGCACCATTACACACTGTACCTACCTTCAATTTGTGATAGCTCTCACTTGAGACGTTTCATAAGAGGCATATCCTTGCTTTATTTTTTTACCTACAGACGCTCATCCCGCCTGTAACATACAAAAAACATGGTTTTGATTGATTCATTATAAAAGAAGTCGAAATAAGAAGATCTTATGATATTTACAGCTTTCATTCAATATGAGAAATAAAAAATTATCTTTATAAATCAATAGATTGTGTAACTTTGATATTCCTTTATAAATGTAAAGATGGGAGTGCATAATGGAGTTTATAAATTTTGGGAAGATTTTTATAAACTTACGGGGAGTTTTACATAATCCCCATTCCACGAATATCAATGTAAAATGGGGCATCCATTGAGAAATGTCTATCTCAAACAGCATGATGCGCAAAAAAAATGCATTTGTTTGGAGCATTCTATTTTGCGTGAGGAGCTCATTCCCCTATAAAAAAGCAAACGCGTAAATTGACTGCACAATAACACGTTTCTCTCTATCAAGAGGTTCGCCAATAAAAAGTGCATTAATAATACATCTTTGTCTATCCTGTGCTTTATATTTTCTTTCATAAACCTCTAAAAAAACACTTTCTCGCGTAACACAACTTATCGTGCATTTTAGAAGCATTTTTATTCCCTTTATTAAAGAAAATAAAAGAATATATAAAAATTTATTTCAGTAATAACGATACAACAAAAAATATTAACCCATTACATCCTTTTTGCTATTGCGGCCTGAGCTGCTGCTAAACGAGCAATTGGCACTCGAAAAGGAGAACACGAAACATAATCCAAGTTATTTTCTTCGCATAAAGCAATAGAGGCAGGATCGCCTCCATGTTCACCGCAAATTCCCAATTTTATTTTTGCACGCTTTGAGCGTCCACGCTGTGCAGCAATGGTAATAAGTTCCCCTACTCCATCACGGTCAATAGACACAAAAGGATCTTGCTCTAAAAGACCTTTTTGAAAATAGGTTGCCAAAAAAGGAGCTGCATCATCACGGGAAATCCCAAAAGTAGTTTGTGTCAAATCGTTTGTTCCAAATGAAAAAAATTCAGCAGTTTCAGCAATTTCATCTGCTCGAAGCGCCGCTCTTGGAAGTTCAATCATCGTCCCAACCATATATTGAATAGTGCTTCCCTTTTCTTTCATCACTTCCTCAGCAACCTGATCAATACGCGCTTTCACAAAATCGAGTTCAGATTTAAGCGCAACCAGTGGCACCATAATTTCAAGCATAACAGGAGATCCAGATTTTTGGGCAGCTTCTGCTGCTGCTTCAAAAATCGCCCGCGCTTGCATTTCTGCAATTTCAGGATAAGTAATAGCTAAACGGCATCCTCGTAATCCAAGCATAGGATTAAATTCGTGCAACTGCTGAGTGCGTTCAGCAAGCACTTCAGCAGAAACACCCATAGCTGTTGCAACATCAAGAATTTCTGCTTTCGTTTTAGGCAAAAATTCATGTAATGGTGGATCTAGCAAGCGGATAGTAACAGGTAAACCACACATAATTTCAAATAATTCACTAAAATCTGAACGCTGCATTGGCAAAAGCTTATCTAGTGCTTTACGACGACCACTTTCATCATGACTTAAAATCATTTCACGCATGGCAACGATACGTTCATCAGAAAAAAACATATGCTCCGTACGGCAAAGACCTATACCTTCAGCCCCAAAAGAGCGCCCCATACGGGCATCAGATGGTGTATCAGCATTAGCGCGAACTCTTATACGTCGCATCCCATCAGCCCATTCCATTAATTTTGCAAAGTCTCCGCAAAGCTGAGGCTGCAACATTGCAACTTTCCCTTTGAAAATTTCTCCACTTCCACCATCAATTGTGATAACATCACCTTTTTTTAGGCTTTCTCCTGAGGCAAACAACGTATTTGTGTTATAATCAATCCGCACACTGCCAGCACCAGAAATACATGGTTTTCCCATCCCCCGCGCAACAACAGCAGCATGACTTGTCATACCGCCACGCGTTGTTAAAATTCCTTCTGCAGCATGCATACCATGAATATCTTCTGGGCTTGTTTCTACTCGGACCAAAATAACTTTGCGACCTTCCGCCGACACAGTTTCTGCCTCTTCTGAAGTAAAAACAATTTCACCAGTTGCGGCTCCAGGAGAAGCAGGTAAACCACGTCCTATAACAAAACGTTCTGCTTTGGGATCAAGTGTTGGATGCAAAAGTTGGTCAAGCGACTTTGCATCAATACGCATCACAGCCTCTTCACGGTTTATTAACCCCTCCTCAACCATTTCAATCGCCATCTTGAGAGCCGCACGAGCCGTGCGTTTTCCTGAACGAGTCTGAAGCATCCATAATTTACCTTTTTCAATGGTAAATTCGAGATCTTGCATATCCCGATAATGCTGCTCAAGATTCTGCGCAATCTGACATAATTTCAAAAAAGCCTCAGGCATAATTTTTTCTAACGACGGTCTATTTGAACCAGCAACAATACGCGCATTTTCTGTAATATTTTGAGGTGTTCGAATGCCCGCCACAACATCTTCCCCTTGCGCATTAACTAAAAACTCACCATAAAGTTCTTTTTTCCCTGTCGATGGATTTCGTGTAAAAGCAACGCCCGTTGCCGAATCTTCTCCCATGTTACCAAAAACCATAGCTTGCACATTAACTGCCGTTCCCCAACTTTCAGGAATGCTATGTAAACGGCGATAAGTAACTGCACGTGCTGTCATCCAACTTGAAAAAACGGCTCCAATCGCCCCCCATAACTGTTGTTCAGGATCTTGTGGAAAAGGGGTTCCTAATTTTTCTTCAACATAGGCTTTATAAGAAATAATAACATTCTTCCAATCATCTGCTGTCATTTCTGTATCAATAGTGTAACCATTGCATGCTTTTACTTCATCAAGAATCTCTTCAAAATACGAATGGTCTAGCCCCAAAACAACGTTAGAATACATTTGGATAAAACGCCGATAACTATCATAAGCAAAACGTTCATTATTGGCTTGTAAAGCAATTGCTTTTACAGTTTTATCATTCATGCCAAGGTTTAGCACTGTATCCATCATCCCTGGCATAGAAGCCCTAGCCCCTGAACGAACAGACAGCAAAAGTGGTCTTTGTTCATTCCCAAATTCACGTCCTGTTTGTTCAGCAACGTATCTTAGTGCTTGCTTAACAGATTCCTGTAGCTCTTCTGGATATGATTTGTCATGGGCATAATAAAAATTACAAACTTCTGTTGTCAGGGTAAATCCGGGTGGTACGGGCAAACCAAGATTACTCATTTCTGCCAAATTAGCCCCTTTACCTCCAAGAAGGTTACGCTCACTTGCACTTCCTTCTGCCTTTCCATCTCCAAAACTATAAACCCATTTTTTCACTGTACAAATCCTCCCATATCAGCTTCAAAACATCATTCAACCCAGGCTCACTTAAAAGCAATGATTTGATTCAAAATTGGCTCAACGATATCGCTTCATAAATGCATAATATTAATCCTTCCAAAAGAGATAATGACCAAAAGTATCACTATCCATCTTCTGGAAGATTAAGATTCAGTTTTTTAGAAAACTATCAATCACCGAAAAAAATTCTTCTACTTTCATGGCACCTTCATATTTACTACCATTAATAAAGAAAGTAGGTGTTGCTGTGACACCAAGCTCTTTACCGCGTTCAAAAGATGCATTTACTTCATCTAAAATGGACTGATTTTTCAAACACGCAGTAAAACTTTCATCTGTAAAACCAGCCATTAAGCCAATTTTCTTCAATGGTGTTAGAGCATTTTTTCCGAAAGCCCATTCATTTTGTTTTTGAAATAAAACTTCTATCAAAGGAAAATAGCGATCTTCCGGTGCACACCGTGCCAACATAAAACCTGCTGTTGCCCGAGGATCAAAAGCATATTCTCGGAAAATAAGTTTTACTTTTCCTGTTTTGATATATTTTTTACGAATTTGGGGAAGTATATCATTATAAAAATGCGCACAATGGGTACATGTCAACGAAGCATACTCAACAATGACGACTGGTGCATCCGCCTCTCCCTCAAAGCGATCCTTTACTTTACCCGATTGGAGAAGCTCTGCCATATCAACAGTTGCCACTGATTTGGGATCACGCGCTAAAGCAACTGTTACACTGTTTTGTACAATCGTTATGAAGAGAAAAATTATCCCGAAAGATAAAAAAGAACGATATTTTACCATAAATAATACTTTTCTGTTGTTATTAACGAATAGGAATCCAATGCTTTCTCATATATTAAAGAAAAATATATAAAATATCTTTCTATTTATTATTTTTTTCCAAAAAAATGCAACAGCCAAGTTGGTAAAGTGCTTGGTGCAAACTTTTATCTTCAATTCCTTCAAGCATTTTTTCCACGTATTTTTTGTCTTGTTCACTCAAAGGCGGTTTTAGAGGCAAGTGATTCATAAAAACCGACATACTCCTTTGCTCAATCTTGATGCGATCAATAGCAATATAGCCAAAAAATCCGTTAATTCTATGAAGTAATTCCTCTGTTTCATGCATCAATTTTAACGCAGCAAATCCTTCACATGCGACAACAAGTGTTGCTGGCTGAAAAACTTCATCTTGATCTGCACGACGTTTCCAAATAATTTTAAGCGGCATTGTATGTTCACTGATATCATAGCCTGCAATCTGTGGCCAATGTTCTATAAGCGCTACATTAAGCCCTGTCCGTTTGCGTAAAACTGGATCAAGTATTTTGTATACCGCCTCAGAAAGAGAATAAAAGATACGTTTTTTAAGTTGTTTTCTCATTTTTAGATCATTGTTCAAGCGCTTACTAAATTAAAATCATTTGTTTCATCTAAAAATTGTTGCCTCCTCAATTTATGAAATATCAACAAAATAAAAAGCCTTTTCTCACCAGAGCCTTGACAATAAAAGAGCAAAAAACATGAATTACAAAATAAATAATTTTTTCTTTTGCATTTTATATCTCCCTATGCTTGAAAGCAATCATGTATGAAATTTCTTCGCACCTCCTTGCTTGGTACGATCAAAATCACAGACATCTTCCATGGCGGATTACCCCCGAAAAGCAAAAACAAGGTATCCGTCCTGATCCTTATCAAGTTTGGCTTTCTGAAATCATGCTTCAACAAACAACCGTTGAAACAGTTAAGCCTTATTTTAAAAAGTTTCTAAAACTATGGCCTGATCTTTCCTCTTTAGCAAAAGCCTCCCAAGATGATATCATGAAAGCATGGGCTGGACTTGGTTATTATTCACGCGCACGTAATCTTAAAAAATGTGCGCGACAGCTTGTTGAAAACTACGCGGGACAATTTCCACAATCTGTAAAAGAATTGCGAACTCTAGCCGGTATTGGAGATTATACTGCCGCAGCCATTGCTGCGATTGCTTTTAACCACCCTGTAGCAGTGGTTGATGGTAATGTTGAACGTGTGGTAGCGCGACTTTTTGCTATCACTTCAATACTGCAAAAAGCAAAAGTTGAAATTAAAGAAAAAACACAAAAAATTACTGCTTTAAATCGTCCTGGTGACTTTGCTCAAGCAATGATGGATTTGGGAGCAACAATTTGTACTCCACGCAAACCATCTTGTTATACCTGCCCTCTTCAATGTTTATGCAAAGCAGAAAAGATGCAACAACCGGAGTCTTTTCCAGTTAAAGCCCCTAAAAAAGAACGCCCTTCAAAAACAGGTATTGCTTTTGTGGTCCTTAATAAAAAGAAACAAATTTATTTGGAAAAACGACAGACGCAAAAGCTCCTTGGTGGAATGACCCAAATTCCTAACAATATTGGCATAAACAACGAAAATGGGCTCCAAAACGCACCCTTTACTGCCAATTGGCAATTCAAGGGACAAATTACACATGTTTTTACTCACTTTTCTCTAAAACTCGATGTTTACTATACCGAAGATGTTCATGAAATGAATTGTGAAAATGGTTGGTGGTGTAACATTCAACATCTTACCGAAGAAGCATTACCTACTGTTATGAAAAAAGCCATTTCCGTAGCACTTCCCAATTCTTTCAGATTTAAATAACCTTCCCTATTCATAAAAATGTTTTCTAACAGAGACTTTTGTATCTCTAGCGATTATTTATTAATCTGCAAAAGAAAAATTTAAAAAATGAAATAACCAATTTTTTCTACAGATAAGAATTAAGGAGGGATAGAAAAGCTTAAAAATCTTAAATTTAAATTTCAGGTTCTATCCTTTTTTCACTTATGACGGAGCAAGTTAGCACCATCGTTATATTTACCAGCCCCCTCAACATCCCTTGGTACGTGAAACGGATTATAAGAGGTACTTTTAGTTCTTTCGTTAACAATTTTTATTCACACGCCAACCCCGTTTATGACATGCAAGAAAGTAATTTTCATCGATTCAATATGGAACAAATTTGAAATAAGAAAACTTGACGATATTCCGAGGGCATTTCAATATGAGTTGCGCTAAATTATCTTTATAATCAATATATTATATGCACTTTACAGATGTACGTATTCAAAAAAGCACTTAATTTTGAACTTCTGAATGAACCTTTTAATTCTGATATTTCATTTTTATAAGCTTATATTGAAACTTTACTGTTTTGGAACTAAAACGAGAACATAGAGTGAAAATTTCTCATTTTAATTTCTTCTAAAAGAAGCATAAAAATACTCGCTTGTCGCTTACAAGCGAGATTAGTGTGTCAATAAAAAACATCTAAGAAAGGCTAAAACACCCTCACGTCCATCTCAATCAAGATCAGGTACATTGGTGGTCAATAGAATGAAGCGATCAGCTTAATTCATAAAACACCCGTTTTTAACATTTGTGAACGTATGATCATTCTTAAATGATCTATGGACTTCAACCGTCCATTTTCCTCATAATACCAAAAGGTCCAACCATTACAACTCTGCGAATCTTGAGCCTTTCTTCCCATTGCGTGAATTGAGCCCGCTTCACCACCATGCATAATCGTACCATCAGCTCTTACAATAGCAGATACTTGCTTCTTACGATCATACAGAACTTCCCCAGGATAGAGTAAACCTGCTTCAAGCAAACTGTTGAATGCTACGCGCGGTTCTGTTTTTTTTCTATCCAAAATCGCTAGTTCTGGTTGCGCTAAAGGTTGAACCGCCGCAATTCTCTCACATGCTGCATCGATGTAATCTTGCTCGCGTTCAATCCCAACAAAATCACGCCCTAAAAGCTTGGCAACAGCACCTGTTGTTCCCGAACCAAAAAACGGATCGAGAATAACATCACCAGGTTTACTAGAAGCCATAATAATACGCGCTAATAACGCTTGCGGTTTTTGTGTTGGATGTAATTTACGCCCCGAATCATCCTTTAAACGTTCAGCTCCAGTGCAGAGAGGGAAAAGCCAATCTGAACGCATTTGTAGATCTTCATTTGCCGCTTTTAAGGCATCATAATTAAATGTGTACTTTTTATCTTTTTGATCTCGCACGGCCCAAATAAGCGTCTCATGAGCATTTTGAAAACGGCGCCCTCGAAAATTAGGCATCGGATTATTCTTGCGCCAAATAATATCATTAAGCATCCAAAAACCTAAATCTTGTAATGCCGTCCCAACCCGAAAAATATTATGGTAAGATCCGATAACCCAAAGTGTTCCGTTGGGTTTTAATACACGACGACAAGCAAGCAACCATGCACGAGTAAAAGCATCATAAGCAGCAAAACTCTCAAACTGATCCCATGCATCATCAACCGCATCAACAAGCGAATGATCTGGACGGTATAAAGCTCCATCCAATTGCAAATTATAGGGTGGATCCGCAAAAATCATATCAACAGAATGTTTTGGAAGTTTTTCTAAAACGGAAATACAATCTCCTTTAAAAATTTTATTGCGCCATGGCATTTGTGAGGGAGTACGAAGGAAATCTTTTTGAAGCTGAATAACTGTCATGAAAAACCCAACAAAATTAACTGAATTTGCCCTATAATCAACCAAAATAGTTTATAGGCCCGCATTACCAATCTATATTTACAAAATAGCGTAAACGTATCGTTAAAGTTCTATAAAATTGATGATTGTTTTTGTTTTTTTAGTAAAAAAAACTTTCATATGAATGAAACCTTAATTTTCTTTTTTTCAATGTACTGTTCCCATATCTTTTATTTCGTAAAAGAATTAAGAATCATTTTCAAAGCGTATTTTTATGAAATAAGATCTTCTCAATATCGTTTTCATGAAAGTTGTCCATCTCGTAACATGTAAAGGAATATCTTATGCCTCAGATAGATCTTATTGTTTTTGATTGTGACGGAGTTCTCGTCGACTCTGAATATCTTGCAGCAAAAATTGGATCTCAATTGCTCAAACAAACAGGATATGAAATATCACCCGAAGAATTGAGTGAGCGTTTTGCAGGGCTTATCTTTCGCGATATTCTTAAACACGTTGAACAGGAAACAGAAAAACCTATTTCTGCTCATCTCATAGATCAAATGACTAATATTTTTCGTACACAAATAAAAACTAAATTACGGGCGATTGATGATGTAAGAGAAGCTGTAGAAATTATCCAAACACGCTATCCCTACTGTATCTGCTCTAATGCAAAAAGCGTAGATATAAAAGAGATGCTCACCACGGTTGATCTCTATGACCTTTTTGAAGGTAAAATATTTTCAGCACCTGAAGTTGGAACAAAAAGAACGAAACCGGCCCCTGATGTTTTCCTTTTTGCCGCACAACAATTACAGGCAGAGCCCCAAAACACTATCGTTATAGAAGATTCACTTCATGGTGTACACGCAGCCATAGCAGCAGGTATGCGTGTCATCGGCTTTACGGGAGGATCACATAGCTATCTTGGCCACTCTAATGCACTTGCAGAAGCTGGTGCAGAAACAGTTATTGCAAAACATGCTCATTTAGGAGAAGTCTTAGAAGCAATGGCAGTATGGCGAGATCTATTATAAAAAATCTCTTGAATATATCAATTTGTAAACTCTTGTAAGAAGCATTTTTATTCAAATGTCCTGCTCTTCTCGCTGCTCCTTTTATAATAACTTCAATAAATGCGCAATTCACGACACGGGTGAATTGCATCTCAATGTGAAGGAAAAATATAGCACCTCATTGAGATCATAAGTCTGTTAACCATTGCACGTACTTAAAAAAAGCAAAAAACAGGGGTGCAAACTCATAAAAATTAAACCCTGCTTATCTATCTCAAATCCAATATCCCACTCCCAACCACAGCAGCCTATCCTGATAAATTATTATATTTGTCAAAAAAGAAATATTACGATGCCTTGCTCGATAAGATGTGAAAATTGCTAACCTCTTTCATCTGATCAAAAAAATCACACACTATGGTAAAATTGTAGGGGATGCGCGGATTGATCATGAAAAAAAATATTAAAATTCGCGAAATTTATGGAACACAAGAGTTTATTGAAAAAAACAAAAGTGTTCTTGTTGAGTTACAAAGGCTTATATTTACTCAATCCAAATCTCATAAACTTATTGAAGGCTTATTTACTTTGCTGCTTAAACAGTATTTTAACAGCATAAATCGGTACAACCTCCCTAAGATTACAAAAAACAAAAAGAATACATTCTTATAAAGATTTGCATTTTATAAAAAACATTTCATACCAAGTAATTTACAGACAATATATTGATTTATAATCATAATTTATCATTATTCAAATTAAGCAAAAAAAACGAATATTGTAAGATTCTCTCATTTCAAATCTGGATATGTTGAATTAAATAAATAGAGAAATAAAAATGCCTTTTAATGAATCATCTCAAAAGGCAAAAATTGTAGCAACATTAGGAGCGAGAAAAGTGTATGGCAATGCCATCTTTCTTCTTTATAAACGTCAAAAATTCTGATGCCCTAAGAATTTTATATTATGGGGGCTTTATCATCATATCTATCATTGCAAAATAGGCTTGAGTACCTTGAGAACGGTTTCTTTAAAAAAGCACATAAATATGAAACATATAATCATGTTAAACAAGCGACAGAGATACCAATAGCTGCTTAAAATTTTCCGAAAGCACTTAATAGACTTTTTAAATAAACAATGAAATCAGATCTTTTCAAAAGTAATCCACTTTCTAAAAATAAAAGCGGCTTTTCAGTTTGGAAAGAAGAAAGTGTTGAAAATATTATCTAATGCTGATCTTTCGGCACTCATAAATATGTCTAAATTATATTCTTCTATACACTGCCTTGTATCATAGTAATATGCCGTTCACATTAGCGATAAAAAGATAATATCATTTATCTCTATCCAATTCGAGCTCTACTTTACACTATGAGAAAATTGTACATTTTTTAGTATCTATAACATATTATTATCTATAAGATAAATGTATATATTTAATAGTAAATTAAGAATTATTATTCTGCTATCACGATGCAATTAAATAACCATTGAATAATATCTATATAACACACATTATACAATAATGACTATCTATAATAAATACTATAAATAATAAAATTTTATCGTGTCCATTCATATTTTAATTGTTAATAATATTTTTATAACTACATCATAATTTTCATGTTTTCTATTATACTATCGATAATAAATAAATTTTTATATATTTAATAAGTAAAAATTTTGATCAATTTTATTATCTATAAATGTATTTAAAAAATATATTAATATCGTTTTATAAAAATTATACGATAAACATATGTTGTTTTATATATAACACATAATAAAATATTGTATAAATTTTTTAAAAATATAATTTGTAATTATTACTGTTACTTTTTTACAATAATGTTTATAAAAAATTATAGGTATATTTTTATATGTATTTTTATTATTGACTAAAAATACATATTGAACTATATGACTTGTATATAGTGTGAGATACATAAACATTATGTATATTTATTACATATATAAATTAAAAATATTTGAGGTAAAGTTATGGTGAAAATATTTAAAAATTATATTTTAAGCATTTTTATAGCGAGCACTTTTTTTATTTCACAAACTGTAAATGTTAATGCAAACTATTTGAAAAACGATACTCCAAAAGAGGAACTTTCTGTTTTCCCAATGGAACAAGTAAAATATGCGAAATCCGATGTAGTTTCTACGACTGCTTTCTATGCTCCGTCTGTAAATTATCAAACAGAACATAGAACAATAGGTGAAGGAAAATTAGAAAAGGTCTTTGAGCCTATGACTGTAAGAGGGGGACTATTGTACGCTGGATATGCAATAAGTTTTATAGGATCGATAATAAATTGGATAAATGACATAGTATTGATGTTCAAGTAATTCAATATATTGTAGAAATATAGAATACATAGCTTCATTATGTTATTATTAATTATTATAAATTTATTACATAATGAAGCTTCTATTACTATACCTATAAATTCTGTAAATTACATCCAAAAATCCAAAGTATAATTTATATATACACACACATATATATTGAATACTATAAAGTATTTGAGGTAAATGATGATTAATTTTTTTAACAATAATATGTTAATTATTTCTATGATATCTGTTTTTTACATTTCACAGACTGTAAGTGTACATGCCAACTATTTGCAAAACAATATTCATCGTGAGAATATTTTTATTTCTGTAACAGAACAGAACAGAAAGGATGCAATCAGTACGATTGCTCTCTATACACAAAATCTAAATCGTTGTATGGAAAATGAAATTACCGTCGAAGGAAAATTTGAAAAGGTTGTTGAACCTCTTACACTCGGGGCTTTTGGTATGGGGATGGCACTTGGATATGCATCAAGTACGATAGGCATGTTTTTAGGATGGCTAATAAGTAAAATAATATTGTATTTTAAATCTCGTTAAAATTGAACTTTCATCAGAATAAGACCTTCTCATATGAAATATAAACTATGAACATATTCTGTGTTTATCTATTGTTGATGATAAAAACTAATGAATTATCACACTAAGAGTGAAAAAAGCTTTAAATGCTTCTGTTTCTCTCAATGTGCACTAATTCTGCCGATGCATCTATTCAATTCAGATTAAAATAAAAGTATTGGTGGTAAACTATGATTAAAGTATTGAAAACTTACATATTAAATATTTTTATAGCAGTTGCTTTTTTGCTTTCACAAGTTATAAATGTTCATGCCAATCATTTGAAAAATGATACTCAATGGGAAACTGTCTCTCTAATAGAACAAGGAAAGAAAAAAGCTATCGATATAGCTGCTCTTTATGTCCCAAGTTTCACTCATAGAGCAAAAAGTGAATCTGCCTTTGAAGGAAAATTTGAGAAAGTGTTTGAACCAATTACGCTAGGAGTTTTTTCTACAGTAGGAGCTTTGGGTTTTGGATTCTTGACTGGATCTGTTATGGCCATATTTAGTGGGATAATCGGATGGGCAATAGGAAAAATTAAAGGCAAATAATTCAAAGATACTTAGTTATTTTTTTCTATTTAAAATGAAAATGCTTTACAGCCTGCTTCCCATCATTTAGCAGGCTGTTGTATGTTTTCTATGGATAACCTTTAGGTTACCATACTGTATAGCACAAATATAATATCTATTATTATACAAAGTAATAAATTAAGCTAAAAAAGATTATTCAAAGTATAGATTTGCGCACGAAATGCCATAAAATTACCTTATAAATCTTCCAATGTGAGTCTTGGGATGTATCATTTTAACATTTCGTTTAGCAGATTTAATTTTTACAGAGTATTAAGAGTATAAAATAACTATGAATGATTGATTTTTATACAAAAGTTCTTCAGTAAATACTATTCTATCTATTTAATTTTATTATTTAAGAAGGTGTACAAGTGAAGATACGTTTTAAAATCTAAGTGAATGAATAATAGAGAGAAATTTTTGACTGTAACAGATTTTCTGTGAACATTTGGCGTTTATATCTCAAAAATAAAAATGCTTAAGGCTATTTCCTTTCATTATTGAGTTAAAAAGAAGAAAAGAAGCTCTATCCATTTAATAATTTAAATATTATGAAAAACGTGAAATAAATAACTTCACCAATTTGCCAGAAATAAAAAAAAGGATAAGACTTATGGAATATATCAGCACGAGAGGTGAAGCTCCTGCTTTAAGCTTTACGGAAACAATCATGACAGGGTTGGCAAGTGATGGGGGACTTTATTTGCCAGATAAATTTCCTCAGCTATCATTTGATGCGTTACGAGCACTTCGTGGTCAGTCCTATACAACAATTGCTAAAACTATTCTGTGGCCCTTTGTGAATAACGAAATCGAATATACAGCTTTTGAAAATATGATCGCTGAATCTTATGCAACCTTTCACCATCCAGCAATCTGTCCGTTACGACAAACTGGAGCAGATGAATTTATCCTTGAACTCTTTCATGGTCCTACTTTAGCTTTTAAAGATGTAGCAATGCAGTTTCTTTCTCGACTGATGGATTATGTTTTGACTGAAAAAAATAGATGTGCAACGATTATTGCTGCAACATCAGGTGATACAGGAGGAGCTGCGATACAAGCTTTTGCTGGAAAAGAACACTCAGATATTTTTATTTTATTTCCTAAAGGACGTGTATCGCCTGTTCAACAACGGCAAATGACAACCAATCATTGTTCCAATGTTCATGCCATTGCCATTGAAGGAAATTTTGATGATTGCCAAGCTCTTGTCAAAGCAATGTTTAATGACCACAATTTTCGTAAAAAAAGAGCACTTTCAGGTGTTAATTCTATAAATTGGGCGCGTATCATGGCGCAAATTGTTTACTATTTTTCATCTGCACTTTCTTTAGGAGCACCTGATAGAGCTGTTTCATTTACTGTTCCTACTGGAAATTTTGGTGATATTTTTGCAGGTTATGTCGCAGCCCGTATGGGATTACCCATTGCTCAACTGGTCATCGCAACGAATGATAACGACATCCTTGTACGTACATTGACCAGTGGTACTTACGAAACACAACCAATAGTCCATACAACATCACCTTCTATGGATATTCAGGTCTCTTCTAATTTTGAACGTTTGCTCTTTGAAAGTGGCAATCGTGATCCAATGTGGATTCGCAATGCAATGGAAAACTTGAAAAAAACGGGTCTCTTTACTCTTGATGAAAAGCAACTCAAAAATATTCGTTCCCTATTTTCCGCTGGAAAAAGCAACATGGCTGCAACAGCTCAAACAATTGATAGTGTCTATAAGGAAAGTGGCTATCTTGTTGATCCACATACAGCGGTCGCTCTTCAAGTAGCGCGTGAAAACAAAAAACCGCATATTCCAATGATCGTTCTTGCCACGGCTCATCCAGCTAAATTTCCTGATACTATTAAAAGTGCTTGTGGCCTTCATGCTCCATGGCCATCTCATCTCAATGATGTAATGAAACACGAAGAACATTTTATAAATCTTGCTAATGATGAAAAAATAGTAAAAGATTATATTTCTTTAAAATCGCGTGCATCTTATTAAAGTTAGCTGCATTAATTTAAATCAAGAATATTCTGATACCCTTACAATGAGGTATTTAGCTTATTTAATGGAGTTGTAAATACATGGATGTAGATATATGTCGCCTTAGTAATGGTTTGACTATCGCCACACATACAATGCAACAAATTGATAGTGTTGCCCTCGGAATATGGGTTAAAGTGGGCTCACGCAATGAAACCTCCACACAGCATGGTATTGCTCATCTTCTTGAGCATATGGCTTTTAAAGGAACCGAAAACCGTACTGCTTTTCAAATTGCAACCGATATTGAAGATGTTGGCGGTGAAATCAATGCTACAACCAGTATTGAAACAACAGCTTACTTTGCACGTGTTCTTAAAAGCGATATCCCACTTGCTATAGATATTTTAGCCGATATTTTAATGCATTCAAAATTTGACGACGATGAACTAGAACGAGAAAAACAAGTAATCTTTCAGGAAATTGGTGCTGCCCATGACACTCCTGATGACATTGTTTTTGATCACTTTACAGAAACAGCCTTTCGTCATCAATCCCTTGGACGCTCTATTTTAGGAACAGCTAAAACTATTCAATCATTTACATCTACTGATCTCCATGATTTCATCAATAAACAATATAGTGCAGATCGTATGATTGTCGTTGCTGCAGGAGCTGTAAAGCACGAAAGTTTCTTGCGAGAAGTTGAAAGTCGTCTTGGTACTTTTCGCTCCCATTCAACCGCACCTCTTACTAATCTTGCAAATTATGTCGGTGGCGACTTTCGTGAATATCGCGATTTAATGGATACACAAGTTGTTCTAGGGTTTGAAGGACGTGCTTATCACGCGCGTGATTTTTATGCAGCCCAAATTCTTTCTATCATTCTTGGTGGTGGTATGTCTTCACGTCTTTTTCAAGAGGTAAGAGAGAAACGTGGATTATGCTATTCTATTTATGCTTTTCATTGGGGATTTTCAGATACTGGGCTTTTTGGTGTTCACGCAGCTACCGGACAAGAAGGGCTCAAAGAACTTATTCCTGTGATTCTTGATGAACTTTCCAAGGTCAGCAAAAATATTCACGCCAACGAACTGCAACGAGCACAAACGCAATATCGTGCAAATCTGACAATGTCACAGGAAAATCCCTCTAGTCAAGCACATCTCATTGCTCGCCAAATACTCCTTTATGGTCGACCAATTCCAATATCGGAAACAATTGAACGCCTCAATCTCATCACTCCTAAAAGATTAACTGATTTAGCACATCGTCTTTTTACAAACTCCACTCCAACACTAACTGCTGTCGGACCTGTAGGACCCCTCATAAATTTTGATGATTTAACGTCAACTCTTTCATACAAGCTAAAGTAAAAACTTCTTTTCAAAGCAGCATCACAATAACATCACATATTTTATCATAAAATTTACCACAAAAGCTCTCCTCATTAAATAAGTTTTGGAAATATTGGGCAAATAGGCGTACAAAACTACCCAATTCATACTTCATGTGATAAAGATTCTAATAAGTGAAGGTATATCCGTGAAATCTGGAAATTCATGGTTTAACTTTGCCCTTTTAAAATATAAAACTTCATTCGCTTCAGGTTCCATTGAAGCAAATGGGTGTGTGGTCTATTTGTATATAAAATCACATAACTTAAGAAAAAGTGATAACAATTTATTATGTAAATAAATTATAAAAGGTGGACGTTTTTTCTCAAAAGTCGAAATGAAAATTAAACATCCTAAAATATTGAGAGTGGGACATTGTGAAGAGTTTGCGTAAAATAATTGACATCATTTTCATTGTAGTCGTTAGTTCTTTTGTCCATCTTACATCAGCACAAGCAATTGAACCAGTTAAAATTTCTTCTCAAGATGCTGCTCTTGATCTCTCAAAAGCAATTGAAATTCACCATACAAACAACTCTATTTTTCAAACAAGTACAGCACCAGGACCAGATGGTATTGTATGGCGTATTGAAGTGCAGGCAAAAAATGAAAAATTTTCCGGAAATTGGGCAGTTTTTTCTCTTGCAAATCCAACAGATGAACAAGTTGATCGTCTCATCGTTGCCCCCCATTACCGCATGGCACGTTCTGGATTTTTTTGGCCAGACCTTGGATCATCAAGGATTCAATCCATAACGCCAAGCGAAGGTTTTTCCCTCGATCGTCAACTTAGTGCAAACTCTGATATCTTTCGTATTACCCTTAACCCTGGTGCTGTTATTACATTTGTGGCCGAACTTAACTCTGCAAATCTACCGCAAATCTATTTATGGCAACCTGAAGCTTATAAAGATGCAATTAATTCTTATACGCTTTATCATGGTATTCTTCTTGGGATATCAGGTCTCTTAGCGCTTTTGTTAACTGTTCTCTTCGTCGTCCGTGGAACAGGGCTGTTTCCTGCAACAGCGGCAGTTGCTTGGGCAGTGCTTTTTTATATTGGTATTGACTTCAACTTTTTAAATAAATTCTTTGCAGTTACACTCACAACCCAACCAATCTGGCGTGCTGGTACAGAAGTAGCACTTACTGCTACACTCTTCATTTTTCTTTTTACCTATCTCAGCCTTAACCGCTGGCATTATCATTTTAGTTACGGTGCTATCGCTTGGACCATTGCGTTTTGCAGTCTAGGAGCCTTTGCTATTTATGATCCCATCAGAGCAGCTGGAATTGCGCGTTTGTCTTTTGGCCTTACCGCTGTGCTTGGTATAATATTAATCATCTATTTCTCAATCAGAAGCTATGACCGCGCCATTATGCTTATTCCAACATGGTTGCTCATTAGCTTTTGGTGTGTTGGAGCCTATGCCTGCATAGCTGGACATTTAAACAATGATATTATCCAGCCAGCATTAGCGGGAGGATTAGTGCTCATTGTTCTTCTCATAAGCTTTACTGTCCTGCAACAAACTTTTTCTAATGACGCTTTCCATGAAGGAATATTTTCCGACCTTGAACAACAAGTACTCGCAGCAAAGGGAGCTGGAAATATTATTTGGGATTGGAATATTGAGCGTGATCGTATTGTTGTACATCCAAACATGGCAACCCTTTTTGGTACTGAAATTCATAACCTCAATGGACCTATGCGCAACTGGATTTCAGCCTTGCACCATGATGATCGTGAACGCTTTCAAGCCGTATTAGATATCATTCTTAAAAATAAAAAAGGGCGCATTGATCAAATTTTTCGGCTTTCTTCCGGTGGTGGTTATTATCATTGGTTTTCTCTTCGTGCACGTCCGGCTATGCAAAAAGATGGAAAAATCACACGTGTCATTGGAACCATTGTCAATATTACTAACCATAAAAAATCCGAAGAACGCTTATTGCATGATGCAATCCACGACAGCTTAACTGGACTTCCTAACCAACAAATTTTCTTTGATAGACTACAAAATTATACCTCTTTAGCGAAAGCAAATATCAAAATTAGACCGACTGTCTTTATGATTGATTTTGACAATTTTCGCCAAATTAATCGCAAATTAGGCATAGCAGTTGGGGATACTGTACTGCTTATAATCGCACGTCGTTTAAATCGTCTCATTAACTTTCAAGACACCTTATCGCGTCTTTCAGCAGACCGCTTTGCAATTATTTTACTCAGTGAAACCGAACCACAAAAAATTGCAGCATTTGCAGATCATTTGCACAAAACAATTTCAGCACCTATTTCACTTTCAGAAAATAAAATAATCCTTTCAACCTCTATCGGATTGGTTACATGGAGTGAAAGCCGATCGACGGCTAAAGATATTTTTAATGATAGTGAGTTAGCGATGATTCGCGCAAAACAAATGGGTGGGAACCATATTGAACCTTTTCGTCCTAATTTTCGCACTTTGGGTCTCGAACATAATACTCTGGAGAAAGATGTTCATTATGCCATAAAACGTAATGAGATGAAAATCCTCTACCATCCTATTCTTAATTTATCAGACGGACATATTATTGGTTTTGAAACAATTGTAGAATGGCATCATCCCACTTATGGAAATTTAAATGTCTCTGATTTCATAAAAATCGTAGAAAATGAACAAATTGTTATGGATTTGTCACAATTTATCATTGATAATGCCATTATCGATCTTATAAATGTACAAGAAAAGTTTTCCCAACAATCTTTCTTTATTTCAATTAATTTACCAAGCGCAGAAATGATTCATCCTCGTTTTATCAGTCAATTGCGTGCCGCTTTGCTTCGGCATCCGCTCCACAAAGGACGCTTAATGATTGAAATATCTGAATTTGTCTTAAGAAATAATCCTGAACAATCAGCGCACTTTCTTGAACAAATTAAAACACTTGGAATGAATCTCGCACTCGATAATTTTGGAACAGGTTATTCGTCTCTGACCTATCTCGTACGTTATCCATTTGATATGGTTAAACTTGATCGTTCACTTATCTCAATCGACTCTCTTAAGAAGAAAATTGTTCTCAAGTCTATCATTAATATGGCAACAGATCTTAATTTGCAAATTATCGCAGAAGGTGTTGAAAATGAAAAAGAAGCAATCTTCCTCCGTCAAGAAGGTTGTAAATATGTTCAAAGTACACTTGTGACGAAACCGATTGCCATAGAAGAATTAATTACGCTCGTTCAGAGCCATTTCCCTTATAAGATAAAAACATAAGGGATAAAATAACGTGTAAAGTTAAAAAGCTTAGAAAAAACTCTACGCGTGTCCCATTTCAGAAGCAAGATAAGTTGGATCGATACCCATGCGTGTTAAACTTTTATCATACTTGCAGCTTAAATCGCTTTCAAAAAGAAAACTAGGTGATGTAGAACTGATTAGCCACCCATTTGTAGAAATTTCTGCCTCAAGTTGCCCCGCTTTCCATCCAGCATAGCCTAATGCGACCAGTGCATGTTGCGGACCTTGTTCGCAACTGATCGCTTTTAATATATCAATTGTCGCAGTAAAACAGATCTTATCTGCAATAAAAACAGTTTCTTCACAAGCATAATCATCTGAATGAAGGACAAAACCACGCGAAGGATCAACAGGACCACCATAGCGAACTGGAAACTGTTTTATTGGTTCAGAAAGACTTTTTTTTTGGCCACTGTCTATGACTCCCAAATGAAGCAAAAGCTCTGGAAAATCAATATGATGCAATTGATTAAGAATGATGCCCATCGCACCGGCATCAGAATGCGCACAAATATAAATAACAGAACGAATAAAGCGTTTGTCATTCATCCCAGGCATTGCTATGAGTAATTGTCCACCTAAAAAGCCATTACACCGCTTCATTAATCTGTTATTCTCCATAATTTACATGATAAAAGTTTGTTCATTTAGCACACTAGGAAAATAAAACTCCAATGAAAAAAAGTCGTATATTTACAAATTTACAAAATATCGCAACTTTCTTTTATAAAAAGCTTTTAGTTACTTTAAGCTTAACATTCATAGTTTTAGAATTACTTAACATTCCTGTAAATGCTCAAACAGAACAAAAACTCCAGCTTTTCGCAACATCTTGGTATGAATCAGATGGTGGTCGTATCCGATTAGCGATCACTGAACCTTCTCTTTCTGGAATAAGAGAAGGTATTATTGAAATTGTGCTTAAACCAGGATGGAAAACTTACTGGCGTAATCCAGGTAATTCTGGCATGGCACCATTTTTTAATTTCAACCAACAGATTTCTTATGAAATCTTTTATCCTACTCCACAGCTTTTTGAAACAGAAAATGATTGGTCATTAGGTTATAAAGATAAAGTAATATTGCCCTTCAATCTTTCTGGTTCAAGCAAAAATTTAAGTGGTGCTTTCACTCTTGGATTATGTAATAAAATCTGTCTTCCATTTACTGTTAACTTTGATTTTTCGCCATCTGCTCTTAAAAATAAACAGCTTCCTGCTTCCTTCTTAAAAAAGGCGCAAAATTCTTTGCCCCGCATGACGCAGAATGCACTAAAAATAAGTGCTGAAAAAAATAATAGTACCCTTCTTATAAAAATACAAAATAACAACAAAACCACTCCTTCCTCTCTCTTTTTAGATGGAGGAGAAATGCAAATTGGAGCAGCAAGAAAAGTCAGTGATAACGCAGAATATACACTCTTCAGTGCTCCACTCTATTTCACACCAGAAGAAATAAACCAAAAAATTTTTTATACAGTTGCTTTTAAAGATCACGCCTTAAGTGGAACATTCATATTCCATACGCAGCCAACCCCTCTTGCGTCTCCGTGATAAAAGAAAAAGCTCTCAAAAAGCAATTATGCTGGAAAACGTCCATTTTCACGATATTGAGTAATTGCTTTGCGAGCAAGGGCATCTGCGCGTTCATTTTCTGGATGTCCCGCATGCCCTTTTACCCAGTGCCATCTAACTGTATGACAAGAACTAGCATCCTCAAGAGCTTGCCATAGCTCCATATTTTTAACAGGATTTTTTGATGCAGTGCGCCAATTATTCTTTTTCCAATCTTCAATCCACTTAGATATACCGTTACGTACATAAACTGAGTCTGTATAAAGATCGACCAAACAGGGCTCTTTAAGCGCCTTTAATGCACAAATTGCCGCCATGAGTTCCATTTGATTGTTTGTCGTATGGACCTTACCGCCATAAAGCTCCCGTTCATGACCATTCCAGCGTAAAATTGCTCCCCATCCTCCAACTCCAGGATTCCCTGAGCAAGCACCATCTGTATAAATTTCAACGACTTTTTGTTGAGTTGCCATAAAATTTAAAAACCTAATTCACTTAGCGAATTTACATTACTGAAAAAACAAAGCTTGTGCCAATACTCCCATGGATCTTTCTTAATAACAAAGCTATTAGGCGGTGTATTAAACCAATCATATAGACGTGTGAGTAAGAAACGTAGAGATGCACCACGAGCTAATAAGACCATCTTGTCCAATTCTAAAGGGATCAATGGTCTTATTTTTTGATAATTTTCCAATAACTTACGTGCTTTGGTAAGATTATAGGAATGATCAGGCTCAAAGCACCAAGCATTTAAACAGATCGCTAAATCATAAGCAAAAAAGTCATTACAAGCAAAATAGAAATCTATCATCCCAGAAAGACGATGATTCACAAAAAAAACGTTATCATTAAATAAATCTGCATGAATAATGCCTATTGGTAAATTACATGGCCAATTTTCCTGTAAAAAAGCCAATTCCAACTCAATTTTTTGTCCAAATTCTTTTAACAATGCATCTTCTTTGGTTTGACAACGTTGCCACAATACCTTCCAATCCATAACAGAAAGAGTATTTTTACGACTGAGTGTAAAATCCTGTCCTGCTAAATGTAATTGTGCTAACCCCGTCCCCACTTCGCCACAATGATCTATATTGGGCTGGCGGATCCACTCTCCTTCCAGAAAAGTAATAATAGCAGCAGGACGTCCTGCTAGTTCACAGATCATCATTCCATCATTTTGAATAACAGGTTGAGGACAAGGAACTCCACGCTGTCCTAAATGCTGCATCAAGCGACAAAAAAAAGGTAAATCATCTTTTGAAATACGCTTTTCATAAAGTGTTAAAATAAATCGCCCTTGTGTTGTCTCTAACATAAAATTAGAATTTTCAATCCCCTCTTCTATACCTTGATAAGACAAAAGTGATCCTATTGCATAACGTGTTAAAAACACTTTTAAATCATTTGGGTGAATATCTGTATAAACGGCCATTATTCTGCTTTCGTTGTAGACATGTCTGTATTCTGATTTTCATTTTTTGCATTATTTGCTTGACCATTAACGAAAGCCATATCTTGAGACGTTAAAATGACGTCGCGTAATTCGCGACTCACTAAAAATTTTTCCGTTTCTACCACTGTTTCAGCTAATTCTATTGTGACATCATAACGCTCACGAAATGCTGAAATAATTTCATCAATAATAATTTCAGGAGCCGAAGCCCCTGCTGAAAGACTGACTATAGAAAGAGATTTTAGGTTTTCAAAATTAATTTCATCAGCGCGCTGAACTAAAATAGCTTGCCGCGCACCAGACTTTTCGGCAACCTCTACTAAACGTCGTGAATTAGAAGAGTTTGGTGCTCCAACAATCAAAAACAAATCACTCCCCTTTGCCGCTGCTTTAACCGCATCTTGTCGATTCGTTGTAGCATAGCAAATTGATTCAGCCGCTGGTGCTGCTAATGTAGGAAAACGTTGTTGTAATATATCGATAATTCCTGCAGTATCTTCAACAGAAAGCGTTGTTTGTGTAACAAATCCTAATTTATCTGGATCATTGGGTTGATAATGCAAAGCATCTTCTATCGTTTCAATAAGCGTTACAACCCCTTCTTCAAGCTGTCCCATTGTCCCTATCACCTCAGGATGACCAGCATGACCAATCAATATAACATGACGACCATGACGTTGATGTCGTATCGCTTGTTTATGAACTTTCGAGACCAACGGACATGTTGCGTCGAGATAAAACAAATTATAGTATCGTGCTTCTTCTGAAACAGATTTTGGTACACCATGAGCAGAAAAAACAACTGGTTGATTGCGATGTTCTTCTGGAATCTCATTAAGTTCTTCGACAAAAACAGCACCCCGTTGCTGTAATCCCTCAACTACGTAGCGGTTGTGTACAATTTCATGACGAACATATACTGGAACACCATATTTTTTTAATGCAAGCAGAACAATCTGGATAGCACGATCAACCCCTGCACAAAATCCACGTGGACCACAAAGACGTATCGTTAAAGGGGGAAGTCCAGACATAAATCATCCTTAATCTCTATAGTTTTAGCTATATATTCAAACAACCTATTATTATACATGAATAAGCAATGTAAAAAAACGTGCAATATCATCTTTTGCATAAGAACACACTCTATCGTGTTTTCTTACAGCATTTTCTTGAAGAAAAGCTCTTTTAAAATTTGCTCTTTCATTTTACGCAACTAAAGAGCGATAAAATACCAAACAAGAGATTCAATCAAAAGAATTCCAAAGATAGCTGCCAAATAAAGTAACGAAAAGAAAAACGTTTTTTTGGCCATCAAAATAGTTTCATTATGTGTATCAGCTTTCCATAAACGATAGGCAAAATGAATAAAGATAATGCTTAAAATTGTTGAAAAAATACCATAAAAAATTCCGCCAAGACCAGTAAAGCAAGGAGCAGCAGCACACAATGCCATCAAAACAGTATAAAATAAAATCTGTTTTTTTGTTGAATGTTCACCTCGTACATTAGGCATCATAGGGATACCTGCAGCCTCATAATCAAGAGATGAAAATAAAGAAAGAGCCCAAAAGTGAGGGGGGGTCCACATAAAAATGATTAAAAATAATAAAAAGCTATCAATACTCACTGTCCCTGTTGTCACAGCCCATCCAATCATTGGTGGAAAAGCCCCAGAAGCACCACCAATAACAATATTTTGTGGTGTGATACGCTTTAACCAAATTGTATAGATAACGACATAAAAGAAAATCGTAAACGCAAGAAAAAATGCCGCAAACCAATTAATGAAGCTCCCCATAACCAATACCGAGAGCATAGAAAGAACCATGCCAAAAATAAATGCCTTTTGGGAGCTGATTTTACCCATGGGAATAGGACGCTTTTTAGTCCGTTCCATCACAGCATCAATGTCAGCATCATACCACATGTTCAGTGCTCCCGCACCACCGCCACCAGCAGCAATACATAAAATTGCTAAAAAACCATACCACGGATTGATAGGAACAGGCGATACAAGCAAACCAACCAGAGCCGTAAAGACCACAAGAGACATAACACGTGGCTTTAATAATGTGATGTAATCACCAATACCGGATTTTGGTGGCGTTGATTTACCATTCACAACCGATAACTCTTCTGAAACTGACATTCCACTCAAAGCCCTTTTCCATTTCTGTCATTCACAAACCCAATATTATCTGACAAATATTATCTAGCGTATGGAAATAACCCATTAAGACCAATCGTATTTTTGAGAAAATATGAAATATCTCTTTCGCACGTATCCCCTAAAAGTAAATGGAAATATTGGCAATAAAAATACATTTTTTCAATCAACGTTCTCTCCACATTACAAATGTATCATAAAAATATATCATATGAATTAATATATTTGGGTAAATACTGATTTTGTGTTATAGTTTTTTATGGGGAATTCATTTTTTATGTAAATCTATGCACGGTTGTGGGTGTTGAGTCGGATAGGATGTTCTGTGATACTTTATAAATTACTCAAAAAAACTTTTTTTATTGGTGCTGTTCTTTACACACTTTATAGTAGTTTTATCAGTCATGCATTTGCACAAACACCCTATGCACAAGATGTCCCTGCTCCGCAAACCTATGGTGCATGGACAAAAGTGTGTTCTCTACCACCAGGTACACCTAACATGCAGTGTGAAGTTGTACAAAACGTTCACACACAAGGGCGTCAAGATATTACCTTGCGCGTTACATTTTATAAACTTCCTCAAAAGCAAGGTGCTTTGATGCGTGTTTTTGTTCCGATTCGCGTTGAATTACGTCCTGGCGTTGGAATTAAAATTGACGATAAAAATATGGGCAGAATGGAATATCGTCGTTGTCTTGGTGATAATTGTGTTGCTGAAGCCTTTCTTAAAGAAGACATATTGCAGCTCTTTTTAAAAGGAAAAATGGCAACCTATTTTATCTTTACAACTCCTGAACAAGGGATTGGAGGTTTTGTTGACCTTCATGGTCTTGGCGACGCCTATGCAACCTTACCGACATGAATGAAATCAATACATTTTAAACAATCAAAATCTCATCGTATATTTTGAAAGATTCTTAAAATTAGATTGATAAAAATCTTCTGAGCCCCCATAAAAATAGGATAATTCTTATGAAATCGCTGATTGATCATTTTGATATTGCTTCCTCTAAAGTGCAATCACTTATACAGGAAACACTTCATCATGCTGATGATGGTGAGCTTTACCTTGAGTACACAGAAAGCGAAGCTCTTTTATTTGATAATGGACAGCTTAAAAACGGCTCATTTCATCAAGATATGGGATTTGGACTACGCGTTGTTGCTGGAGAGGCTACTGGATATGCTCACTCTAGTGAGTTATCAGCTGCTGCACTCAAACGTGCCAGTGAAGCTGCTAAAGCTGTTACCTATAATAATCATGCAGGGACTTATAGCATAGCACCTCAACAAACAAACAAAAGGCTTTATCAACCGCATAATCCCCTTGATGCTCCATCATTTGAAGAAAAAAGTGCTCTTTTGCAAAAAATTGATGCCTATTTACGTGCTAAAAATGATAAATTGCATCAGGTGACTGTTTCTCTTTCCGGCTCGCTACAACATGTTGAAATTTTACGTGCAGATGGTTATTTGGTTCGTGATATTCGTCCCCTTGTGCGACTTTCTATATCTGTGGTCGCAGCTGAAGGCAATCGTCGTGAAAATGGTTTTTATGGATGTGGAGGGAGACAAGCATTTAACCAATTTATTCATGAAGACAATTGGAAAAAAGCCGCGGATGAAGCCTTACGTATGGCTTTAACAAATTTAGAAGCAGAAGCAGCACCTGCTGGATCTTTTGATGTTGTCTTAGCTAACGGATGGCCTGGTGTTATGCTCCATGAAGCCGTAGGTCATGGTTTAGAAGGTGACTTTAACCGTAAAAAAACATCGGCTTTTGCTGGACTTTTAGGACAACAAGTTGCAGCAAAAGGTGTTACAGTTGTTGATGATGGAACAATTCCACAATGCCGTGGCTCTCTCACTGTCGATGATGAGGGGACCCCTTCAGGATATAACGTTCTCATTGAAGATGGAAAACTCGTTGGTTTTATGCAAGACAGACTTAATGCACGGCTTATGGGAGGTAAATCAACTGGAAATGGACGGCGTGAATCTTATGCTTATGCACCAATGCCACGAATGACCAATACAATCATGCTAGGAGGAGATAAAACACCTGAAGAAATCCTTTCTTCACTTAAAAGTGGTATCTATGCTGTTTCATTTGGTGGAGGACAAGTTGATATTACTTCCGGAAAATTCGTCTTTGAATGTACTGAAGCATACCGAGTAGAAAATGGCAAAATTTGTGCACCAATCAAAGGTGCAACTCTTATTGGAAATGGACCGGATGCTATGAAACGTATCACAATGATTGGTAATGATAGTAAACTAGATAATGGTATTGGTATGTGCGGAAAAGCAGGGCAAAATGTCCCTGTTGGTGTTGGTCAACCTCATCTTCGAATCAATAATATGACAATCGGTGGAACTGCGCTTATAGAGGAATAAGCTTGCTCATTCCTTCCCAGTATTGCCTCCTTCTCGTCTATTATGACCATTTTGTGAGGGGGAGATTACAATGAATTGATTTATAAAGATAATCTAGCGTTATTCATATTGTATTAGAACCTTGAATACCGCAAGATTCTCTCATTTTAAATCTGTGTCTGTTGGATCAATCAAAATCATTCGTTTATACGTTACAGGCGGGGAGAGTTATATGGATAAAAACTGTACAAGAAAAGACTAAAGATTCCTCTTATGGGCCGTCTCAAGTACCAAGAGTTTTAAGAAACATTAGGGGATGGCAAATATAACGACGGCACAGGCTTATTCAGACACATCTTTTTCGTAAGATATTAGTCTTTTGTGTGGTTTTTTTGTGTGGGGTAACTTGTCTTTTATATTTCATAATAAAAAAGCTTAAAAGAAAAAAGCACTTTCTACATTCAGTGCTCTTAGCTCAACGAGAAAAAGGTTATTATTATAGATAAATTTTGGAGAAATTTTATAATAATACACAGGTCAACTTTTAAAAAATCTTCATAGTATTAAAAAACTTTCAGGCTAAAGTTTCCAACCTTTCTTTTTTTTCTTTTTGCTCAAAACAGCAACAACTTCGACATGTGGTGACCATAAAAATTGATCAATCGGTATGATTTTTTCTACTGTATACCCCCCTGCAACAAGAAGAGATAAATCACGAGCAAATGTAGTAGGATTACAAGAAATTGCCACAACACGTGATACTGTTGTCTTCGCTAATTCACGTACTTGTTGCTCTGCACCAGCACGGGGAGGATCAAAAACAACACTCTCAAAACATTCAAGTTCCTTTACAGAAAGGGGTTGTCGGAAAAGATCACGTTTTTCACAAGTGACCGTTTTTAAACCAGTCGCAAAACGTGCTGCTGTATTTAGATTTCTTAATGCATCTTCATTATTTTCTACTGCATGAACATTCATCTTTTTTGCCATACGCAAGGTAAATGTTCCTGCCCCTGAAAACAAATCAACAGCATTCTTTGCTTTTTTTAAATGAGTCAAAATAATATTGCCCATTATATTTTCAGCTTCACAAGTTGCTTGCAGAAAACCACCAGAAGGAAATTCAACACGGACATCTCCAAAGTAAATCTCTGGTTTTTCTCGTTCAACCAAAATTTCACCGTCAACAGATAAACGTATAATCCCATATGAAAGAGCAGCACTGATCATTCTCTGACGAAGTGATTCATAGTGTATAATGCAACCGCTTAAAGCAACATCTAAACCATTTTCAACACATGTTATCGTAACATGAAACCGTTTGGCAGAGCTCTTTAGAAAAGCACAGAGCTCTCTGATATTATGCAACTGAGAAATAAGCTCTGGACGGCTTACTGGGCATTCCTCAAGAGCTACAATCTCATGAGAGAGATAACGGTTAAAACCAACTTTTTGCCCCTGTGGGGTCATGGATGCTGTTAGAGTAATCCGCCGTCGGCTATAAGGTTTACATTCTATTAAAGGCGCAACAACATTATTAAGTCCATACTTTTTAAGCGCCTCAACAACCAATTGTTGTTTCCATACGCGATAAGCATCCATATGCCAATGCTGAAGAGTACACCCTCCACATTCTCCAAAATGCTGACAAAGAGTATCAATGCGTTCTGATGATTTTTCTTTTAATGTTATATATGTTGCATATTTTCCATGAACAGTAATTTCAGCACACTCTCCTGGTAAAGTAAAAGGAACAGAAACGAAGCCGTGAGACGTCTTAGCAATACCATAACCATTTGCTCCGATATGATCGATTATGACATTGTCATTCACTCTTGTTTTTCTCCGAATAGTAAATATTCCACGTTGCCATCACCACCTGTAATAGGGGAAGAAATTAAACCTTTTGCACTCCACCCTGTTTGTGTATTTAACCAAACAAAAAGCGCCTCAGCAGTTTCTTTAGCACTTGATGGACTTAATATTCCTCCCTTACTAAAGTGTTTACGACCAACCTCAAACTGAGGCTTTACCAGTAAAACAGCTTGGGCACCCTTCTTGGCTAAAGACAACACGGGAGGCAACGCAAGTTTGAGCGAAATAAAGCTAACATCTGAAACGATAAGATCAATTTCTCGCCCACCTAAATGTTCCTGTTTAAAATCTCTGACATTCAAGCCTTCTAATAACGTTATAGCACTGTTGCCCAATAAACGTTTATCAAATTGATGATGCCCAACATCAACGGCAATGACATGATCTGCTCCACGCTCTAAGAGAACTTGCGTAAAACCACCTGTTGATGCACCAACATCAATGGCTGTCACTTTGTCCGTTACAATTGGAAATGCATTAAGTGCAGCAATCAATTTTAACGCTGCCCGAGAAACATAATTCTGCGCTGGATCACAAACGGTAATCTCTGCATCATCAAAAACGATTTGCCCAGCTTTAAAAACGATTTCTCCGTTAACTTTAACAGTTTGGCGCATAATTGCATCACGTGCGCGTGAACGTGTCGTAAAAAAGTTTTTTTCAACTAAAAAAATATCGAGTCTTTTTCTGGAAGCCATCTCATACTCGAATTTTCTATCCTGTTCGAATCTCGCGTCCCAAAACAGCAAAAACCGTCTTTAAAATACCCATAGCGTCAAGTCCGACACGTGAAAGAACTTTTTCTGGTGAACCATGATTCAAATATTCATCAGGAAATTTTAGTGTACGAACTTTCAAACCATGCTCTAAGAGCCCTTCTTGCGCTAAAAATTGTAATATGTGCGCTCCAAATCCACCGATTGCCCCTTCTTCAATTGTCACCAATACCTCATGCTCACGTGCCAAACGACGCATCAAATCTTTATCTAAAGGTTTTGCAAACCGTGCATCTGCAACCGTTGTAGACAATTCTTCAGCCTCCAACGCATCAGCAGCTTGCAACACTTCTGACATCCGCGTTCCAAAACAAACCAAAGCGATTCTATTTCCTTCACGCAGAACGCGCCCTTTTCCAATTTCTAATAACTCACCACGTTGCGGTAAATCTATACCAATCCCCTCACCACGCGGATAACGAAAAGAAATTGGTCCCTGATCATAAGCTGCAGCTGTACGCACCATATGCATCAGTTCAAGCTCATCAGAAGGTGCCATAACAACAAACTCAGGAAGAGTGGCCAAAAAAACAATATCAAAACTTCCAGCATGTGTTGCACCATCTGCCCCCACAAAACCTGCTCGGTCAATAGCAAAACGTACCGGTAATTTTTGAATTGATACATCATGAATAATTTGATCATAAGCACGCTGTAAAAAAGTAGAATAAATTGCAACAAAAGGCTTATACCCTTCACAAGCAAGTCCTGCCGCAAAAGTTACGGCATGTTGCTCAGCGATACCAACATCAAACATTTTTTCAGGAAATTTTTTCGCAAAAGAATCAAGGCCTGTCCCTGTTGGCATCGCTGCTGTTATGCCAACAATCTTATCATCATGGCGAGCTTCTTCTATTAAAGCTTTAGAAAATACCTTGGTATAGGGTAGAATATTACTTGATGCTTTTACCTGTTTTCCTGTCGTGACATCAAAACGATTAACACCATGATATTTATCAGACGAGGCCTCTGCAGGTGGATATCCCTTTCCCTTATGGGTTACAACATGCACCAAAACAGGACCATTAGGATATTCACGAACATTTTTAAAAACAGGCAATAAATGCCCCAAATTGTGCCCATCTATGGGGCCAACATAATAAAAGCCAAGCTCATCAAATAAAGTTCCCCCAACCAAAAGGCCACGCGCAAATTCCTCTGAACGACGAGCTTTATCCAAAAAAAACTTTGGCAATTTTTCGCTCAACATCTTTACGCGTTCACGCAAATGACGATAAGAAGGACGAGACACTAATCGTGCAAGATGTGCACTCATAGCACCTGTAGGTGGTGCTATAGACATATCGTTATCATTAAGAACAACAATCAAGCGTGCATTCAAAGCACCAGCGTTGTTCATTGCTTCATAAGCCATGCCCGCAGACATTGCACCATCACCAATGACAGTTATGATATTGCGTCTTGTCTCTGCTTTCAAAGCACTTGCCACTGCCATACCAAGCCCCGCTGAAATAGAAGTAGACGAATGCCCCGCCCCAAATGGATCATACACACTTTCTGAACGTTTTGTAAAACCAGATAATCCGCCCTCTTGACGTAATGTGCGAATTTTTTCTCTACGCCCCGTTAAAATCTTGTGTGGATAGGTTTGATGACCAACATCCCAAATAATCCTATCCTCTGGTGTATCAAAAATATAATGTAATGCAACAGTGAGCTCAACAACACCAAGTCCCGCCCCAAGATGACCACCTGTTACAGAAACCGCATCAATTGTTGCGGTCCGCAACTCATCAGCCAACTGTACCAAATCAGACTCAGGTAATGCCCGCAAATCTTGCGGAAAACAAACACGGTCAAGCAATGGTGTTAAGACCTGAGACAAAAAAAATCCTTTCTATTATCTTAACTCAAGAAAACACAATGATAAAAATATATCTTCTCTACTCTTTTATTTACAGTTTTGCATCTTTTTTACTGAAAAATGCTCTTTTCTATTTGAGATGAGCTATAATTTCCTCATTTTTAACTTATTTTATAAAAAAGAAATCAATAAAACTTTCTGTTTATAAACTAAGGTTATTGCTTCTCTTAAGTCCCACAATAAATATCCAAAAAGATTTAAATTATTTAGCATCAAGTGGTTCCACTCCTTCTGGAAAACCTTCTTCTGAAAGCTGGATTTTTTCAACTTTAGCTTCAGCAACTCTTAAGAGTTTTTCACAATGCTTTTTAAGCGCTTCACCGCGTTCATAAATATCAATGGATTGTTCCAAAGGCACATCGCCACGTTCCAAATTTTCGACAATAACTTCAAGTTGCTTAAGCGCTTGCTCAAAGCTTAAGGTCGTAATATCCCCCTCTTGTATCTCTTTTTTCATATGAACCTCAAAAAATATCTGTTCTGGATATACGAACTCCAAAACCTTCCAAACCTACATAATGATGCTCTTTAGAAGCATAAACAATAACAGAGCCTATCCCTAAATATTTTAAAATTTGTGATCCTAAACCAATTTTGCGCCATTCTTCTTCGCGTTCAATCGCCTGCACATGGTTTTCTGAACTGTTTCTTGTCATGTTTTGAATACCAACAGTTGATTGTATAACAGATCCTTCACGCAAATAAATAAATACGCCACGTTTTTCTTTTTCCATCATACGCCGCATCATCACCATAATATCTGAAGTTTGACAAAAAACGTCACTTATAATGTTTTCATGATGTAAATGCACAGGAATATTCTCACCCTCACGGACATCACCAAAAACAATTGCAATATGCTGAACGACTTCCCAAGGGAGTTGATAACTTTGAACAATAGCGGGACCTACGAATGTTTCAATAGGCATTTCTCCAACATGCTTGATCAATATTTCCTTACGTTGGCGGTAAGCAATTAAATCTGCAACCGTTATAATATGCAACCGATGTTCTTGCGCAAATTTCATAATCTGATCGCCATGTTTAACGCTTCCATCATCATTAACTAACTCACCGATAACACCAACCGGCGGCAAATTAGCTAATTTACATAAATCAACAGCAGCCTCCGTGTGACCTGAACGCATGAGCACTCCCCCTTCATGCGCAATTAAAGGAAAAACATGCCCTGGACGAACAAAATCATCCGCACTTGCATTTGAATTCGCAAGATTACGTACAGCTAATGTACGGTCATGCGCTGAAATTCCTGTTGTTATGCCGTGTTTAAAATCAACAGTAACCGTAAATTGCGTCCCATGTACAGAGTTATTATCTGGTACCATAGGAGAAAGATTAAACCGTTTTGCTTCTTTTTTTGGCATAGGTGTGCACACAATACCTGTTGTGTGACGAAGAATAAACGCCATCTTTTCTTCTGTACAATGCGCTGCAGCAACAGTTAAATCACCCTCATTTTCACGGTCATCATCATCTGTCACCACAACAATTTCACCGCGTTCAAAAGCTTTAAGTGCAGAAACAATTTTTTTTTCATCATACGCCATTGTTCACCTTTTCAATCACCCAACTTGACCGCGATGTCTTAGATAATGGTCAGCAATAGCACAAGCAACCATCGCTTCACCAACAGGAACGGCACGAATCCCAACACATGGATCATGACGTCCCTTTGTTATAACGTCTATATCATGACCATCAACATCAATGGAACGACGAGGTGTTAAAATTGATGAAGTAGGCTTTACAGCAAAACGCGCAACAATTGGCTGTCCACTCGATATTCCCCCTAAAATACCACCAGCATGATTGGATAAAAAAAGCGGTTTTCCATCATTTCCCATTCGCATTTCATCGGCATTTTCTTCTCCCCTCAAGCGGGCTGCCGCAAAACCATCACCAATTTCCACACCTTTTACCGCATTAATCGACATAAGTAACGAGGTAATATCTTGATCAAGCTTTGCGTAAATAGGGGCTCCTAAACCTGCCGGAACATTTTCTGCAACGATCTCAACAACCGCACCAACAGATGTCCCCTCTTTACGGAGTTTACTGATATAGTCACTAAAAATGTGAACCATCTCTGCATCAGCTGTAAAAAAAGGATTATTATTAACCTCTGACCAATCCCAACGATCACGATTAATATTATGAGGACCAATTGCTATCACTGCTCCTCGTACAATCAAACCAGGAACGATTTTACGAGCAAATGCACCTGCTGCAACACGTGCTGCCGTCTCCCGTGCCGAAGTACGTCCCCCGCCTCGAAAATCACGAATGCCATATTTAATATCATAAGTATAATCCGCATGTCCTGGACGATACTGATGAGCAATTGCTCCATAATCTTGAGAGCGTTGATCTGTGTTTCGAATCAACAGAGAAATTGGTGTACCTGTTGTCACCAATGTCGTTCCATCGTCTTGAACAACAACTCCTGAAAGGACCTCTACTTCATCTGGTTCTCGGCGCTGCGTTGTGTATTTTGATTGTCCTGGCTTGCGTTTATCAAGATAAGCTTGAACTTCTGCAAGAGTAAAAATAATTCCAGGTGGACAACCATCAATGACACAACCAAGAGCAGCACCATGACTTTCACCCCATGTTGTTACACGAAACAAATGACCAAATGTATTATGCGACATGAAAAAAGATCCATTTCTCTGTCAAATATATACAACGATAACGTATGTTGTGTGCTATACACAAAACAGCTCTTTTCTCCCAAATACTCTTGGACACCTTAAATTTGGTCAAATTACTGCTGTCTAATAAAATCTTATAAACCAAACTTTATTCTTTAACGACAGAAATGTCTGGGGCATCAACTGCCTTCATACCTATGATATTATAACCCGAATCGACATGATGGACTTCACCGGTAACAGAACGAGACAAATCTGAAAGAAAATAAAGTGCAGAATCACCAACCTCTTCAATTGTTACCGTACGACGTAATGGAGCATTATATTCATTCCATTTTAAAATATAACGAAAATCACCAATACCAGAAGCCGCTAACGTTTTAATTGGTCCAGCAGATATAGCATTAACACGAATATTTTGGGGACCTAAATCTACCGCTAAATATTTCACGCTCGCTTCAAGAGCGGCTTTGGCAACCCCCATTACATTATAATTGGGAACAACCTTTTCTGCACCATAATAGGTTAGTGTCAAGATTGAACCACCATCTGGCATCAATTTTTCTGCACGCTTCGTTAGAGCTGTTAGGGAATAAACGGAAATATTCATGGTCATCATAAAATTTGATTCGCTGATATCAATATAACGACCACTTAATTCATCTTTATCAGAAAAACCAATAGCATGAACTAAAAAATCAAGTTTTCCCCATTTCTTCTCTATTTCTCTAAAGACCGTATCAATAGAGACACTGTCAGAAACATCACAATGTCCACAAACAAATCCCTTTAATTCTTCAGCCAAAGGCTCGACACGCTTTTTCATTGCTTCACCCTGATAGGTAAAAGCAAGCTCTGCCCCTGCGCTACTTGCCGCTTTAGCGATTCCCCAAGCGATGGAGCGATTATTGGCCAACCCCAAAATTAAACCACGCTTACCGTACAATAAACCATTACCCTTAGCCATCAGCACTGCCCCATTGTTACTTAAAATTAGTATTATTCACCTGCCTATGACACAGGTCAACTTTTTCTTCAAGCAATTGGTTTAAAATCAAACAAAAACTACGCTTTTATATATAAAATTTTTAAAATTAATCTTGTTGCATTTGCAAAAACTGTTCTAGTGCGGCGGTATTTTCATCTCCCGGCAACATAATGCGAACATGCACATAAAGATCATCTCTTGTACCATTTTTTAAACGAAGCCCTTTCCCTTTCAACCGTAAAACGCGATCAGAACTTGACCACGCAGGAATCGTTAAAACCACACGCCCCTCCAACGTCTCAACTTCTTCTTTTGCTCCCAAAACAGCATGTTTAAGAGAAACTGGTAAATCAAGATGGAGTGCTCTTCCTTCAACCCGAAAACGAGGATGTTTTTGAATCTGAATGGTTATTAACGCATCACCTGCTTGCCCGTGAGGTACCTCTTCTCCCTGACCTTTTAAACGTATAGTCTGTCCGTCTTCAATATAATCTGGCAGTTTAATTTTTAACTTTTTTCCATTTGGAAAAACAGCTTCCACCTTTTCTGCGCCAACCATCTGCTCTAATGTTATGGCAAGATTAGCACGAACATGTGCTCCTTGTTGGGGACGGTTATAGTGTGTGGAATTCGAAAAGCTACCACCTCCTCCAAACAGATCCCGAAAAATATCACTCGCATCAAAACTTGCACCACCTGAAGAGGAAAAATCAAATCCCTTTGCTCTTCCTGAAAAGGGATTTTGTTTATTGCTAAAATTTTCACCAGCACCATAGGCTTGATAAAGCGGTTTTCCTTCCATATCAATTTCACCGCGGTCAAATTGTGCCTTTTTATCTTTATCACCTATAATTTCATAGGCTTGATTAATTTCAGCAAATTTCTCTTTAGCCTTTGTATCATCTTTATTATGGTCTGGATGATATTTCTTCGCTAATCTTCTAAATGCCGATTTAATCTCTTGCGATTTTGCGGTACGTGCCACACCCAGAATCGTGTAGGGATCACGCATATTGCCCTCTTTTCAATTTCTTCGTTTTCAAAATATCAACTGATACGTTGTTCAATATCCCTTATAGCTTCATCAGTCTATTCTAAAGAATAATTTCTTCTTTTCTCTTTATATGTCTATCAATAAACTAAAATACCAGATAAAATGAGACATTTATTTAATATAGCTCCTTGTAGTCTATGCTAAAGTAAAAATAATTATACTACCATAGAAATACACGATAGCATTGGCTTTTTGAAAATAAGAAAAAATAGTACTGTAACGTCTTGATGATAAAGTAAATGAGAAAATGCCTCACCCATGCTCACTGATATTTGGAGAAACTATGAGCACAAAAATACCAACAGATGATCATTTTATGAAAATGCAAAAACCTTTTGAACTTTTCGCAAAGTGGCTTGAAGAGGCAACGATAAGTGAAATAAATGATCCGAATGCTATGGCATTAGCAACAGTTGACGAAACAGGACTCCCTAATGTTCGTATGGTTCTCCTCAAAGACTACAGTCCCCAAGGATTCGTCTTCTATACCAATTATGAAAGCTGTAAAGGACAAGAAATTTTAAAATCAATGAAAGCATCCTTAGGTTTTCATTGGAAATCACTCCGTCGTCAAGTCAGAATTAGAGGAATCGTTGAAAAAGTAAGTCAACAGGAAGCCGATGCCTATTTCCAATCGCGACCACGTGGTAGTCGAATTGGTGCATGGGCCTCTAAACAATCTCAACCTTTAGACAATCGTTTTGTGCTCGAAAAAGCAATTGCTCAATATACTGCGCGTTATGCTCTAGGCAATATTCCACGACCACCTTATTGGTCTGGGTTTCGTGTTAAACCCCTTTCTATAGAGTTCTGGTGCGATCGCCCATTTCGTTTACATGATCGTCTGCTTTTTACACGGGATTGTGTTGAACACAGCGATTGGAAAAGACAAAAACTTTATCCCTAATCCTTCAAGCTTCATCGTTATGAAGATTTTTTCTTCGCAACAATTAAACAAATATTTTTTATTCGAAAAATTCTAAAAGAAGATGATTTATTTTATTTAAATAGAAGAATTTTATTTTCACTGTAAAGGTTAATTGGTGATATTTTCTACTGTATTGCTTAAAAGTAGATTAGCAACAAGCTTATTAAAAAAAACATACTGTATTCAGTAGAAACTATGATTTTAGCTAACTTATTTTTAGACCGCAGGATAAAATATCATCCATATACCCCCACATACTAAACCAGCAAAAATCACAAAACCAATAAGCGAATTAGATTTGAAAAGCCTAAGGCATTGTGAACTATCATCTATATCAATGACTTTAATTTGAATAAACATATGGATGCTTGCCACAAAAATCCCCAAAAAACTAAGAACAGGAACTCCAGCTAAATAAAATGCTAGACTAACGAACATCACAAAACCACCATACAAAAATACTAAAGCACGCTTGGTTGCTTTACCAAAAAGAAGAGCCGTAGAACGGACACCAACAGTAATGTCATCTTCTTTATCTTGATGTGCGTAGATTGTGTCGTATCCTATGGTCCACAAAATTGATCCCACATAAAGCAAGATTGGTGCCCAGCTTAAACTTCCAAAGACAACAGCCCACCCCATTAATGCCCCCCAATTAAATGCAACGCCTAAAAAAAACTGCGGCCAATATGTTACGCGTTTCATAAAAGGATAAAATGCAACAGCTATCAATGACGAAATACCTAGAAAAAAACTAAACCTATTAAATTGTGATAAAACAACTAAACCAACTAAACATTGCACAAGTATAAAAACTCTTGCTTGCAACCGACTCACATGACCTGTCGGCAATGGGCGAGAACGTGTCCTTTCTACCTGAGCATCAATTTTATGGTCAATAAGATCATTCCAAGTACATCCTGCCCCTCGCATAGCAATAGACCCCAGAAAAAAAAGAAAAAGATACCAAACCCAATGAAGAAACATTGATAAAAGAGTATCGTAATGCATGTTATAAGAGAAAAAAGCCATTGTTGTTGACCAAAAACAAGGCCACATCAACAATTGCCAACCGATAGGCCGATCCCAACGCGCCAATTGCGCATAAAACCATAAAGAACGGGGAAGGAAGCTGTAGACCCATTGTTTGGAAGATGCATCCATAACCCGTCCTTGGCTATCATAGGACTGAACATGCGCGATATTTTTATTTTTTTTCATCAAATGATTTACCTTTGGTCTTGCGATAGAGACATTTCATTCTTATGAGAAGGGGATGAGATTAATTATCTTTTATGAGAGGAGCAAGCAATGAATATTCTTCTTATTGGCTCAGGTGGACGAGAACATGCTTTAGCATGGAAAATAGCAGCATCACCACTGCTAACAAAGTTATATTGTGCTCCTGGAAATCCTGCAACAACAGAATTTGGTGAAAATATTAATTTGAACATTGATGACCATCCCCTTGTTATTGATTTTTGTAAAGCACATTCTATTGATCTTGTAATTGTAGGACCAGAAGCACCCTTGGTGGCGGGTATAACAGACTCTCTTAATAGCGCTAACATCTGTGTATTTGGTCCTACTCAAAAAGCTGCTCAACTAGAAGGTTCAAAAGCCTTTACAAAAGATTTATGTCGGAAGAATAACATTCCTACAGGAAGTTACCAATGCTTTAATGATGCCTCTAAAGCTAAAGCTTACATTCAGCAACAAGGTGTTCCCATTGTTATTAAAGCTGATGGCTTAGCAGCTGGCAAAGGTGTCGTGGTTGCAACAACTATGGAAGAAGCGTTTAACGCAGTTGATGCCTGCTTCAAAAGTACATTTGGAGATGCAGGAAACAAAATTGTTGTAGAATCTTTTCTTGAAGGTGAAGAAGCAAGCTTCTTCTGCCTTTGTGATGGTAAACTTGCTCTTCCTTTTGGATCTGCTCAAGATCATAAACGTGTAGGTGATGGGGATACTGGAGCAAACACCGGTGGTATGGGTGCTTATTCACCAGCGCCCATCATGACCCAAGAAATAGTGAATCGTACTCTCAAAGAAATTGTTGAACCAGCTTTAATAAGCATGAAAGAAATGGGCGCCCCCTTTAAAGGTATTCTCTTTGTCGGATTAATGATAACGCAAAAAGGACCCGAATTAATTGAATTTAACGTACGATTCGGTGATCCTGAATGTCAAGTTTTAATGATGCGCCTCAAAGATGATATTTTGCCAATTTTTCTTGCTGCAGCTCAAGGAAAACTCGAAAATAAGCCTCTTCGGTGGTCTGAAAAAACAGCTCTCACCGTTGTTATGGCTGCTAATGGTTATCCAGACTCCCCCCAAAAAGGTACTGTTATCCGTAACGTTGATCAAGTAAACACTCTTCCCGATGTGAAAGTTTTTCAAGCTGGTACAGTGTTGCGTGATGGAGAACTCATTGCAAATGGTGGACGTGTACTCAATATAACTGCAACAGGAAAAACGATTACGCATGCACAAAAACGTGCTTATGAAGCTGTTGATTTTATTGATTGGCCAGAAGGTTTTGTTCGTCGAGATATCGGATGGAGAGCCGTTGCGCGAGAAAATTAAATCCTTTGAATATTCTTTTTTTACGATTTTCTTATTTTATATAAGAGCATGACACACAAATTTTCTCACTGTTTTACGTTGACCATAATTTTGAAAAAATAAGTGTGCTTTCCTTTGAACAATCAAATATTGTAAATAGGATATCTACTCATGATAAAATAGGAAAATTTTCTGAATCTGAAGATGTAATATAAAATAATCATTTTACTGTTGTCTTTACTTTAAACGCATTTTCTCATCATTTTTATAAACACTTTCTTTCTTATAAAATCCTGAGGAAAAACGTATATACTATCATTTCTTTTATTTATCGCGTTTTTAGTGAAACTCCGCTTTTACGAAAAATAAAAACCTATACCATCATTGTATTTTCCAATTCTCAATATTACGATAACCCTTTCTATCTAAATGATTTTGATTATAAAAGAGAGATGAAATAAGAATATTCTGAAATATTCAAAGCTTTCATTCAACATGGAGAAATGATTTATAAAAAAAATTCAAAAACACTTCCAGTAATCTTCTGGTGTTTTTAATAATGTGGCAAAAACCCAAAATTATACCGCAAAAAAACAGTTTCTATTGTTATGAAAACCGTTTTTACCTCTCTGAAAAAAGCGTTCTACATCATCGATTCCTGCTGCCAATGTATGGTGTCAAAAAACTCTCATTTACAATCATTGACTTTCTTTTTGTTTTCAAGAACCAAAAGTCACACCAAATCCCGTCTGTAAAGGTCTGAATTCTCATTAAGCGGGTTCCTCTTGCTTCCCACTCATATGCTGCACTTACACAAAGACCTACAAGCAAACTTAGAACATTCGCCATATCTTCTAAAAACACTTCATGTGTGAAGTTTACATGCCTTATGTTACCTCCCCAAACAACGATGTTTTACAGCACAACAAGATAAATGCTGACGGTCGTACAAAAATGAATGCATGTTAATTTACTAGAGTGCAATTCGATTCGCAATCACCAAACGCAAGCCTAACGGATTGCTATAACGAAGTAAAAAATGCTTTTGTTTAGAATGTGCTGTTGTACCAAAAAATCGATGTAAATCAGAACGATCTTTTACAACCAGAATGCGATTATCTTCATTGATCATAAGCATGGGAAGGCCATAAGTATCCGCCCATAACCGCCAATCCAGAAGAACATTATTCAAATCTCTGGAAACCAAAAGCGGTATACAAGCTTCCTCATCGGCATGAAGTAATTCTAATGCAACAGCTCTTTCTCCTGAACGCGTTTTTACGGTACGTGCTGCAATTCCTTGAAAATGATAAGGGGGTATTAAATGCGATAAGCTTGAAGGCATATCCGTTTTAAAAGAAACACCACGCTCATTTAACGAACAAATAACCTGATTACCCGTTTTGGATGAAAAATATGTCGTCGTTTGTGGCAAATGGCACGGATCTAACCGAAATTCAAGCACCGCTTTTGCCTGATTAAAGCATTGATTAGCCATATACATTATCCCAATTTATCTTAAATAACATACACCCTTTAGCAGCTTTTTCTCATTGGATTATTAAAAGTTTGAATAAAAAACAACTGGTTTCTTTTTTGGTTATTAAAATCTAAACAAAAATGCATGATCACCATTCTTGAATTATAATACTTTTCCAGGATTCATTATCCCTAAAGGATCGAGTGTTTTTTTAATCCCTTGCATAATATCCAATGCGACAGGCGATTTAAAAGAACGAAGTTCTTCGCGCTTAAGCTGACCAATTCCATGCTCAGCAGAAAATGCACCTCTATAGTCCACCACTAAACTATGAATGCGATGATTCATTGTTGACCATAACTGCAAAAACACTGTCGTATCAGCTCCTACAGGTTGTGTAATATTATAATGTAAATTTCCATCGCCCATGTGTCCAAAACAAATCACCTGTGCTCCTGGAGCAATATCTTCAACAATGAGCGCTGCCTCAGCAATAAAATCAGGAATAGAAGCAAGTGGGATTGCAATATCATGCTTAATGGACCCTCCTGCTAACTTTTGTGCTGATGATATACTTTCTCGTAATTGCCAAAAAAAATCTTGCTGTTTTAAAGATTGCGCAACAACTGCATCTTCTATCACCGCGTTCTTTAAAGCTTCTTCTAAAATAGTACTCAATACCGATAACGCCTCATCATTGCCTTGCAACGATGAAATGTTCATTAATACATACCATTCATGTTTCCGCTGAAGAGGAGGCTTCTCACACATCTTATAATCTAAAGCCATTTGCAAACTGGGATTTCCCATGAGCTCAAAACCTGTCAACATCCCTCCTCCATATTCTTGAGCCAGAGATAAAAACTCTAAGGCCTTCGCCGGACTATATAATCCCACCAAAGCAACAGCTTTTCCTTTTATTTTTGGAAACATCTTCAAAACGGCTGCGGTTATAACTCCCAATGTGCCTTCTGCACCAATAAAAAGATCTTTTAAATCATAACCGCTATTGTCTTTTTTAACAAAACGCAAATCATCTAAAATACGCCCATCCGGTAAAACAACTTCTAAACCAAGACAAAGATCACGCATATTGCCATAAGCTAAAACAGCTGTCCCTCCAGCATTCGACGAAAGATTTCCTCCTACTTGGCAAGAACCTTCAGATGCCAAAGAAAGAGGGAAAAAACGACCTGATTCATCCACTTTTTTCTGTAAATCCTGTAAAATAACACCAGCCTCTACAACAACAAAATTTCCCTCAAGATTTATAGCTCTAATCTTATTTAATCGCTCCATGGATAAAAGAACGCTCCCTCCTCCTTCATCTGGTTGTTGTCCCCCCACAAGCCCTGTATTTCCACCCTGTGGCACAATCGGTGTGCGCGTTTTGCTCGCTAACTGCATAATCGATGAGACCTCTGCGCAAGAAGATGGACGTAAAAGTAAAGGTGTTTTTCCATGAAAAAGCCCACGCTCTTCAAGCAAATACGGTGCAATCAAAGCTTGATCCGTTATAGCATGCTTAGCACCAACAATTTCCCTAAACCCTTCAATTAATTCCTGCTCCATGTTCATTTCTCCTTTGGAGCCGCAGCCCGTATAAGACGATCATTGATAGCCTCTCCTAATCCGTATGATGGAATAGGTTCTACTGCGATACATCTCACTTTAAATGAATCTAATTCCTTCATATATTGAAATAAATGAGAGGCTGCCTCTTCCAACTTTCCATCTTCGCTAAGGTTTAAAATAGAAACGGCATTTTCAGCCCCCATAACACGCTTTGAACCAAATGCTAAAAGCGCTTCACCATTTTCCACCTTTTCTACATTCAAACGAACCGTAGCATTGGGAGCATAATGCGATTTTAACATCCCAGGAGCTTCAATCGCCGCCCTTTGATCTATCCGTTTTAAAGGCTTCCCCACAACCTCTTCAATTTTATCAGCCGCAAGCCCCCCTGGACGCAAAAGATAAATATTTTCACCACAAATTTTAATAATCGTTGATTCCAGCCCTATTTTAGCAGGTCCTCCGTCCAATATCAAAGGAACAGATTCCCCCAAAGATGCAAAAACAGCCTCAGCTGAAGTAGGGCTAAGACGCCCCGATTGATTCGCACTAGGAGCAGCAAGTGGACGGCCAAAATGTTGTACCACTTCCGCAAAACGACTGTCTGGAAAACGAACAGCCAAGGTATTCAAACCAGAGGTTGTTAAAGGATGGATATTATGCTGTTCCTTTAAAGGCAAAACCAATGTCAAAGGCCCTGGCCAAAATTCCTCTATTAATTGGCGTGAAAGAAAGTCAATTTTAACATAACGTTCCGCCATTTCGATGCCGCTAACATGCGCAATAAGAGGATTAATTTGTGGACGACCCTTTGTAGAGTAAATAGAAGAAATTGCCCTCCCATTGGTTGCATCGCCCGCTAATCCATAAACAGTTTCCGTTGGTAACGCTACTAACTTCCCTTGTTCAAGAAGCGCTATTGCCTCTCTTATCGAAGCACTATCGAGTGGTAGAATCGTCATGACACATCATTTCTATAACACTCTTTTAGTGATATTATGCTCTTTTTTATTCATATATCACATTGATTTATATGTTTTTTTAAGTATGGGGTTCATAAATAAAGGTTAGGGAATAGGATTTTCCAATATTCTTCTACAAAACATATCTTATTCTTCTAACTTTCTCTAATAATTTTTTGAATTTTGCTAAGTTCTCTTGTGAAAAGCTATTGTTGAAACTCTTGACATAGACTTAACGTGCAGTACATTGTACTACAATTGAATAGGGGATTTAGAAATGGGAAAAATTCAAGCCCGCATACCTGATCAAGTTCAAGAAATTGCAAGTGCAGTTATTAAGTCTACGGGTTTAACTGTATCGGATGCAGTACGCATGTTTATGACCCGCATTGCTAGAGATCGAACATTACCGCTTGGATCTTTCAACCAAATCCGGAAACATTACGAGCTATCGAGGATGCCGAAATGGGATGCGTCGAACGTACATCATTAGACAGCTTAAGGACCATGATACGCGAAGATAGAACCGAAATGCGTAAATCTGAAAAGAAAACCTAAGCTTGCTATATTGTCTATACGCGTTCATTCCGGTCTGACCTTAAACGTGAAAGAAAAGGTAGGTATGCTAATACACTAGAGAAGGATTTGCTGCTTGTGGTCAAAGCGTTAGCGGAGAATGAACCGCTAAAAGCGCATTGGAGAGATCATGCGCTAACAGGTCAATGGCGCAATTGTCGTGATTGTCATATCAAGCCAGATTTAGTTTTGATCTATCGAAAGCCGAATACCAAAACACTAGAGCTCTTACGATTTGGTTTGCATTCTGAACTACGCTTATGATTGGATCTCCAATTCATAGTAAAAAGAATTTTTCGAAGTTTTTGCTTGTATGACAGTTTTTCTAATTCTTTGAGAACCACTGCTTCAAATGAGCGAAGATGTTGTCTATCGCATCCATGAGGCGTGCAAAATCAAGAATAAGCAAAAAAAGAAAAAATGCTATCCACTTCATCAAGCGAGACATCATTTTCACGCTTTGATAGGTGATAATCATTTCTTGAAGCATTTCTTTTTCTGATTCTGTAAGCTCTGTGTGTTTTTTGGATTTTTTTCTAACCATGTTTCCACCCACACAAGCGTTCACCTAGATTATTGTGCTTTAAGATCTCTCTTGCTAAATTGGAACTGATGGCGTTCAGATCTTTCTTGTCTAAATAAATTGGCAACCAGCCAACACAAGAAGAAGCATATTTATTTGTCGTGCAACCAGTCAGAGAGAGCAGCACGCATATCAGCATCACTTTTTTGATTAACTTCACTTTCCACCTCCAGCCGTGTTGTGGCTGCTTTTAAAGCTTTTTCTGTTTGCTTTTGTTGCTCTGCTTTTTTCCCAAAAGTAAAAGCTCTTGCTAAGGCAATAAAAAAGCCGCTAAAGCCGCACCTGTTACCATCAAGTTTCTTTTCATCCATAAGATCATAGGCGGTACTCCTGAAAGCGTTTAGCTACAAAGAAAATACCAGTACATGCGGCTAAAACCATAATGGCGGCTAAAGCCCATTGAATGGGGCCATTGCCCACTAAAAATCCACCAAGCCCAGAAAAAGAACCAATAATCGGTGCCAATGCTTCTGCTTTGAACCCCCCGTTGGTGCTTGCGTTTCTACTGTTTGATAATTGGAAGAAACATAAGCCCCTTTCGCCCATAGCCCTGCCTCTTCTACACGCCGGTGTACAAGACCTTGTAAACGTTTGCCTCCCGCTTTGGTCCATTTCTGCAATTCGGTTGGTACAGATTCATAATCCCCCGATTAAGCCTTTTAAGTAGTGTTCTATAGCCTTCTTGAGAGCTTAACGTGCTGCCTATGATTTTCATGGCAAGATCTGGATATTGCGTGAGTGCTTGTGCATCTTCATCGCTATACCCTTTAGAGCGTAAAAATTGCAAAGTTTGTTTATGTTGTGCGCGTTCCTTGTTGCCCTGCCGCATAAGGATAGATGCATTTGAAAAACTTTCTTGTGGTGTCTTTCCTAACGCAAGCCCTGCAAAAAAATCCATTAAATGCTCGGAAAATTCTGATTTTCTAAAACGCTCCCATAAGCTACTTGGATTTGCTCCTGTCTGAACAAAGTTATCAAGTGACTTGATATAATCTGTTTTTTGTTCAAGATCACCACTTGCTTTTAAATGCTCCTCTTCTGGTAAGTGTGCATTCAAATGTTTTTCTTCTCCTATAGGTGCATCAAAAAGCTTTTCCTCATCATTTCCAGAATCGTTTTTCAAAGAGTCTTCCGCTATAGATTTCTCATTAAGTTGAGCAATATAATCCATCACATCTTTTTGCTGTCGCCCAGCTTCATCCCCACTAGACTGATCAATGTTCCCAACAAGTGGAGATTGAGGAATCATTGATGCAACACCTCTCTGCTCTGAAAAGTCATGTTTTTGTTGCTCTGGTACCTCTTGTATCTTAACAGTATCCTTTGAAACATCCGGCAATGGAGGCATTTGGCGTTTTAAATCATCCATAGACATAATCAATTCTGCTGGCGTTTTTTCCCAGCTTGTTCTGTCCCTGCTTGAGAACCGCGAATAAGCTCTGTAGGACTCAATTTTTGCGGAGTATTATCCCCATTGCTCGCATCAAAAGGGTCTGTGCGACAAGCAGCCCGTTCTAAAAAACTTGGCTTGTATCGTCCTTCCAACGGCGTGCTTGGAGGCATCGAGCGTTATTGCAATAAATATCTAGGTAACTGCAGTATAACCTGATACATTAAAGGACGCAAAAATTTTGGATCAAACAACTTTAAAAGAGAATTTGTGTTTTCTTGTTCCATCACTGCACCCTTTCCATCTCACAGCCACGCTTGCTATAATCTACATGCAAAAAACCTATCGCCTTATGCAAGAAAACAGCTTCAGGTTTTGACTTCAAAACATCTTGTGCCATCACCCCGCGATAATGCTCTGGATAGCCCCTGTAGTTATACTCATAGAGTTTGTATCCATCTCGCTGCCCTACTCGTACGATATTTTCTTTCGCTCTGATGTTGCTAAGCCCAGCAAAAGTACCAAGGATAGTTCCAACATTTCCAACAATCTCCTACGGATTAGTTTTTTTTATATAACAAAATATTGATTTATAATAATAATCTAGCGTTATTTATATTGAATTAGCCTCCCGAATAACGTAGGATTCTCTCATTTCAAATCTGTTTATCTTGAATCAATCAAAATCACTTGCTTGCACATCATAAGCGGGGCTGATGTGTGGATAAAAACTATAGAAGAAAGGAGTAAAAATGATTCTTATGAATCGTCTTAAGAGCCAAGGGCTGTAGCAACACCCACGAGCTGGTTTTGTACACTTTCAAAAATGATATCTTTACCTTCTCCCAAGGTGATATTCCCGCTCTGCTCACCATTTGCATAAACAGGATTGGTCCCAGCGATAATATCAGCGCCAACACCATGAATGCTGCCTTATTTAAAGTGCCACCCGCTTGAATAAAGAAGGAGACGGCTTTGATCCCCTACTTCATTCGTGATTTTATCCAACGACCTTTTAACGATGGGGAGGACGCTTTGGTGATCGCTTTTGTAAAGCTTTTTGCTTTTGCTGACGTTTTCTTTCATCCTCAAAATGCGTTAGTAAAGCCCGTTCCTGTTTCGTTTTGTTGGTCACACCAAAGGTGTCATTGTCCATAAATTGCTGATATCCTGCTATCATTAAATTGCTTAGGAATGAGCCACTTTTGGGAGGTTGTGTAAAATAGAGCCCTTTTGAATCTTGCAATTTATACCGGAAACCTGCTTTTTTCATGCACTCATAAACTGAGGCAAATTCACTCGCATACGAATTCATATCACTAGAAGAAGCATAAACCGGTTTCCAACCACATTTTGATAAGGATTGTTGGATCATCGCTTTATCGACACCTGGTTTTTCCCATAATGCTAAAGTTGATGGAGGAGGTTGGTTAACACATCCAGCTGTATTTAAGAGAGCTATGCAACTCAATAGTTTTAAGATTTTCTTCATTCTTCCCCTCTTTCAATGGATTTATTTACAATAAAAAAGCTCGTAAGCCTGTTGATATTTTCTGTCATCGCTGCTTAAAACAACGGTGAACAATATTGAGATGATTGGTTGAGAAAACAATCGCGCCATTCCAAGTGAAGGCAAGGATAGCGGATTGTTGATCATCACAAACAGCAAAACTTAAGGATAACATTCATATTGTTCTGGATGCTTTTTACAAAAAGGGCTGTTCAAGCGCTTCTTGACACTGCGCTGTGGTATGACAGCACCTGGACGACATATGGGTAAGTTTTCGGCTCTATGATTCTCGCACCAAGTCCCTCCCCCCACTTTATCACGGAAACCTGATTGAACCATGCAAGCATAAATTGTTGCTTTTGCATTGATGCTCTGCTTTCTGTTTTCTGGAAATACATCATAAGGGGTTGGCATGCCACATTCTAATAATGCTTTTGCTACCTCAGTAAAATCTGCTCCCGATTTCTCCCAGGCTCCTATAGAGGAGGTAGGAGTTTTATTAAATTGACAACCAGTGATGATTAATAGAGTTAATGTACTCAATAATTTTAAAGGTTTTTTCATTTTTTACTCCATGATTTACTTGAAGGAACTTGTTCACGATGAGATGTGCCATAAGTCTTTTGGCACATATCGCTCGCATCTCCAAGGCAAGTATGGGAACTTATGGGATTTGTAGCCACTCTCAACCATTCTGTCCAAACGTTACTGCCAGCAGGGAGTGTCCCGTAGGTATAGCCATTGCCACCAATAATTCTGCTTACAAAGTCATATCTATTCCCATCAAAGCCAATAGTGGTTTGTTTGCCATCACTCACATAACCTAACAGACCGGATGCAACTAAAACATTAAAGGCTGGTCCATA